>JAJYDP010000142.1 GCA_021777365.1 Chloroflexota bacterium
GGCGACCATCGGGTTCACCAGGTAGACACACACGGTGTAGGGGTTCGACCCGATGAAGTAGCCGGACGTCGGGGTGCCGCCGATGCTCGCCTCGCTGTTCGAGAACGTGAACGGCGTCGTCACGAGCCCGTCAGGGCTGCAGGTGGGGTTCGGGGTCGGCGAGCCCGTGCCGTCCGGGCCCGTGAGCGGCCGGAACTGCAGCCAGACGGCGGCACTCGTCCAGGGGTTCTGCGATCCCGCGCAGGTCCGGCTGGTCTCGTTGATGATGCCGCTCGCCGAGCGCACGAACGTCGCGGTGCAGTTGCCGCCGTCGAAGGACACGGTCGCCGCCGGGGTGGCCGTGATGCCCGTCGCCGGTGCCGCCAGCGCAGGAGCGGCCACCACCGCGGCCAGCATGCTCGCCAGGATGAGTGCTGCGATCCGTCGCATCGGGTTCCCCCCTTGCCGACGCGGGCTGGCGTTGCGAACCGACCGCCGCCCAGGCCCACAGCGCGGCCCGGATCGGCGAGTCGTGCCACCCGCACGGGACCCACCTTGCGACCGCGCGGCTTGCAGGTGGACCGAACCGCGCCCGCGGACGTTGCAGTTGCGTGGAAAGCCGACCCGCAGCGGCGCCGACCCGTCACCGAGGCAGCGGCGCGCGCCGTGCGTGCGTGCCTGCGTGCTCCACCGGCGGGGGCATCACCCGGACCATCGGCTCTGCCCCGTGCACCGATCGTCCGGGGCATCCGCAAGTCCCGCTGTTAGGCGGTCCCGCGATCGTGGCGTTCGCTGACCCACACAGCGAGGATTGCGATGTCGTCCACCACCGTCGCTTCGAGCCCGCCGCGCCGACGGCCGGCCAGGCCACGCCGGACCCAGGGTCAGAGCCTGACCGAGTTCGCGCTGCTGATCCCCCTGATGTTCCTGATCCTCCTCTTCGGGATCGACTTCGGCCGGGTCTTCCTCGGATGGGTGGAGTTGAACAACGTCGTCCGCGAGGCGGCCAACTTCGCCGCCCAGAACCCGACCGCATGGAACACCACGAACCCCGACACGGGGGCGCAGGCGCAGTACACCAACCTGATCACGCAGGACGCGGCCGGCATCAACTGCGTGCTGCCGAGCCCGCTGCCCACGCCGTCGTTCCCCAACGGTCCGAACGGCGACAACGCCATCGGCCAGCCCGTCAGCGCCAGCGTCACCTGCCGCTTCAGCCTGATCACCCCGGTCATCAGCTCGATCGTGGGCAATCCGCTGCCGGTGAGCGCGACGGCTGCCTTCCCGATCCGCAACGGCGCCATCCTGGGCATCCCGGTCGCCGCGGTCGCCCCGACGGCCTCACCCACCGCCGCCCCGACCGCGACCCCCGCCCCGACCGCCTCAGCCACGGCCACGCCCATTCCGATGTGTACCGTGCCCAACTTCGGCAACGTCAAGGCCATCAACGCGCAGAGCACCTGGGCCGCGGCGGGGTTCGCCTCGCAGGTCCTCTTCAGCCCGGCCTTCCCGGCCTCGCCGCCGCCCTCCGGCGGCAACATCAAGGCGCAGTCGCTGGCGGCCAATGCGTCGTATCCGTGCGATGCGTCGACCGCCATCACGGTGACCTGGCAGACGCAGCAATGAACCGGCATGCAGCGACCACCTCGACCAAGAATCGGTGGGACGGCCAGGCGCTCGTCGAGTTCGCCCTCGTCTTCCCCGTGCTCGTGTTCGTCCTGTTCGGGATCTTCGACGTGGGGCGCGCCGTGTACGCCTACAACACCATCGCCAACGCCGCCCGGGAAGGGGCGCGCATCGCCGCGGTCAACCAGCTCAATCCCGCTACCACCGACACGACCTGCATCGAGAACATGCCGGTCGAGAACCTCGCCAGTCCCAACTGGTCGATCAGGGCCTGCGCCGCGAGCTCGGCGGTTTCCCTCGGCGTGCAGCCGAGCGCCGTCTCGGTCAGCTACGGCCCGCCCCCCAACACCAGCCTCTCGTGCAGCCCGACGCTGTACGTCGGCTGCATCGCGAGCGTGACCGTCTCGTACACGTGGAACCCGGTCACGCCCGTCATCAGCAACCTGCTCGGGCACATCGCGATGACCTCGACCTCGCAGATCCCGATCGAACGGGTCTTCCCATGAGCAGCGGCAGGCGCCCGAGCACCGCGGCCCTCGGCCGCGCTGGAGGCACGTCATGAGCAACAGACTGGTGCGCCATCGCCACGGAGCCGCCGGTCAGGCGATGGTCCTGATGGTGGGCGGCATGGTGGGGGTGCTCGCGCTCCTGGCGCTCATCATCGACGGCGGCAACGCCTGGTCGCAGCAGCGCGTCGTGCAGAACGGCACCGACGCCGCGGCCGAGGCCGGCGCGGTGATCCTGGCCGAGCGCTTCGCGGGCGCCACGCCACCGGCCAGTGGCTGGGACGCGGCCGTCCAGAGCGCCATCGCGACCAGCGCGGCCGCGAACGGGCTGACCGTCGATGCCTCCTACTACACGGACGTGTGCGGCATCCCGCTCACCTCCACCGGGACGGCCGCCCTGAACGCCGACGGCACGTACGACTTCGCCGCGGCCGACCAGGTGGGCTCCGGGCTGCCCACCATCACCAACACCACGCCCAACTGCCCGAGCCTGACTGTGGGACCGGTCGCCGGCGTGCTGGTCACCGGACACCGGAGCGTGAGCACCTACGTCGCCGGGGTGGTCGGCGTGACCTCGCTCCGGATCGGGGCGCAGTCGACTGCGGCCAGCGGCTTCCTGCAGGAATCGTGTTCCGCCGCGCAGGGCGAGGCGTGCGCCGTGCTGCCGATCGCGGTGCCCGTCAACATCGTCACCTGCGGCGGGAACAACCAGCCGATCTTCCCGGGCGGCCAGTGGGTCGCCGATGGGAAGACCGTGTACAAGGTGCCCCTCTGCAGCAACTCCCCGGGCAACATCGGCTGGCTCGACTGGACCCCTCCCGGAGGCGGCACCAGCGACATCATCAACGAGATCGTGACCCCCAACAACCCGGCGATCCCGCTGCCCTCCTGGCAGTACGTGACCTCCACCGGTAACCCCAACACCGCCGGGCTCGAGTCGGCCATCCGCGCCTACGACGGCCAGATCGTGCTGCTGCCGCAGTTCGACCTCACCTGCAACCCGGGACCCAACCAGAACCCTGACAACACCCAGATCAGCAACCAGACCGCGAACTACGGTTGCCTGAACAGCTCCACCAACGACCTGGGCGGCAACGGCCAGAACCAGTGGTACCGGATCCCCAGCTTCGCCCACTTCCAGCTGTGCATCGCCACCGACCCCGACTGCGCCGCGGCAGGTGCCTCGTACGGCGCCTACATCAACGGCAACAACTCCTCCATCTGCGACACGGGCAACGGCGCCACCTCCTGCCTCGTCGGCAAGTTCGAGAGCATCGTGAGCTCCGGGACGGTCGGTCCCGGCTACGGTGGCGGCAGCGGGAACAGCAAGGCGGTCGGCGTCCAGCTCATCAAGTAGCCGGGGCTCGTCGGGACCGCGGCCCGGCGGGGGCGGCGCAGCGCCCGGCTGGACTCAGGGCGCGATCGGGGGTGCCGCAGGCTGCCCGCTTCCGGTGGGGTCGACGTACACGTAGCGCCCGCCGCGCAGCCACGAGGCCGCCGCCGCCACGAGCGTCATGGCCGCCGCCACGCCGAACACGATGTCCAGTGCGTGCCCGAACGGCGCGGCCATGAGCTGCGGGAAGAAGGCCTTGCCAGCCAGGTCGGCGGCGATCGTCACGGGGACCGCGCTCAGCAGGTGGGCGGGAAGCACGGTGGCCAGCGGGTTGTAGCCGAGCAGGGCCGCGAAGAGACTCGAGACCGGCGGCAACTTCGCGGCCGCGTCGGCGACCGCGACCGGGACGCCGCGGGACAGCAGGCCCCGCAGCAGGGCGCCCGGAAGACTGCCCGACAGGCCGCTGATGAGCAGGGTGAAGAAGACCCCGTTGGAGAGCACGTTGCCGGTCTGCAGGCACATCGAGCGCACCCCGCCCGCGGCGCCCCGCTCCCGGGCCGGGACGCTGTTCATGATGGCCGCGTTGTTGGGCGAGTTGAACAGCCCGTTGCCGATCCCCATGAGCCCGAGGAGGAGCGCGAAGACGGGATACGCGAACAGCACGGGGAGCCGGTCGAGCGCCAGGAAGACCGCCGTCACGAGCAGCATGCCGCCGGTGGTGAAGGGACGCGCCCCGTAGCGGTCCGAGAGGAAGCCCGAGAGCGGTCCCGCCACCAGGAACCCGACCGTGAGGGGCAGCATCGCGATCCCCGCCCAGAGCGGGGTGTCCGAGTAGGCGTAGCCGTGGAGGGGCAGCCAGATCCCCTGGAGCCAGATGACGAGCACGAACGAGAGCCCGCCGCGGGCGATGGAGGAGAGCAGCAGCGCCGCGGTGCCCGCGGCGAAGGCGCGGACGCGGAACAGCGACAGGTCGACCAAGGGCTCCTCGACCCGCGTCTCGAGCCACAGGAACAGGCCGAGCAGCGCCACGCCGCCCGCGAGCAGGGCCACGACGAACGGGTTGGTCCAGCGCATGGTGGCGCGGCCGTAGGGCTGGATGCCATAGGTGACCCCGACGAGGAGGGCGGAGAGCGCGGCCGCGAAGGCCAGGTTGCCCCGCCAGTCGATCCTCGCGTGGGTGATCGTGCCGAGCTCCTCGAGCCGCAGGTACGCCCAGATCGTGCCGACGAGCCCGATCGGGACGCTCACGAAGAAGACGAGCCGCCAGTTGATCACCGCCAGCAGGTCCCCCGCGAGGAGGCCGATGAACTGGCCCGCGATGACCGCCACCCCGTTGATGCCCAGGGCGAGCCCGCGCTGGTTGGTGGGGAACGCGTCGGTGATGATGGCCGCCGAATTGGCGAACAGGCAGGCCCCCCCGATCCCCTGGAGCAGGCGGGTGGCGATGATCCACTGCGCCCCCTGCGACCCCGTGAACGGGGTAGCCGCGATGAGCAGCGAGCCCACGGTGAAGATCGCGAAGCCCGCGTTGTACATGCGCACCCGGCCGTGCAGGTCGCCCAGGCGACCGAACGCCACCACCAGGGCGGCGGTCACGAGCTGGTAGCCGGTGAGGGTCCAGAGCAGGTACCCCACGTTGGCCGGGGCCAGCGGGTTCAGGTGGATCCCGTTGAAGATCGCCGGCAGGGAGATGATCACGATCGATCCATCGATCGAGGACATCAGCGCGCCGAGGGTGGTGTTCGAGAGCGCCACCCACTTGTAGTTGGGATCGGTGCGGTGCGACCCCAGCGCCCTCGTGAGGCGCCGCTCCCCGGGCGCAGCCGGCCGCGGACTCAGCCCGTTCGTGGGAGCGCCCTCATCGCGGCGCTCGAGCGACCGGGGGAGATCCCGTCGCCGCCGCGGCGAGGCAGCGGGGGATGGCGCCCAGGATGGCGCCCGCGGTTCCCGTGTGGCCCAGGCGCGCGGTGTTGAGGATCAGGTCGTACAGCGCGCGGTCGCGCCAGTCCACGCCGTACACCTCGCGGACGTAGGCGGCCCGCCGATGGTCGGTGGCGTGCAGCGCCGCGCGGGCGCTGACCGCGTCGCAGCCCAGGCGCTCCTGGATGGTCCGCACCCGATCGGACTCCGGGGCCCACAGGAAGACGTGGTAGGCCGACGGCTCGTCGCGCAGCTCCGCGGCGCCGCCGCGCCCGACAATCACCGCGTTGCCGGTGCGGGCCGCCTCCTGCAGGACCGCCCGGGTGAGGGCGACGATGACCGCGTGATGGTCGATCAGATCGGCGGGCTCGGGCACCCAGCCGCCGGCATCGCTGAGCGGGATGAAGGCGCGCGCCATGCGTTCGACGATCGAACGGCCCTGTTCTTCCTCCTGCTCGACCTGGTCGGGTGACAGCGAGGCCCGGTGGGCCACCTCCAGGATGAGCGAGCGATCGACCAGCGCAGCGCCCAGCTGCGCGGCGAGGCGCGCCCCGATTTCGGCGCCCCCGGACCCATACTCGCGCGCGATCGTGATGACCGGCATGTCGATCGCCCCTTCGGCACTGCGACAGGCCCGCTGATCCCCGCATGCTGATCGCGGCGGCCCTGGCCCGCCAAGAGGCAGCCGCGCGGTCGCCGCGGGCCGAATGGCATGCTCGCAGGCTGGCGATGCCGGCAGTCTGCTCGCACAGATGACCGGTACTCTGCGGTCGGCCGGTGACCACGCCGGTGCGGGGCGCAGCCGTGCGGGTGCCCGGTTCGGGCACCCGCACGTGCCCTCCCCGGCCAGCGGCGACCGCCGCCGGGGTCGCGGTCTTCCAGGCCGCCAGCAGGGTGACGAGGGCCAGCTGCCGGCCCGCCGGGGGGCGACCCCCGTTCCCCGTCCGTCGATCCCCGATCCCCCTGCAGACTGCCTGCCGGCGTCTTCGACCTGCAGCTCCGGGAGGTGGTGCACGGCGAGCTCTGCTGCCTGAGCTTCCGCCTCCCCGCGGCTGCCTGACCAGCTCCACCAACGACCTGGACGGCAACGGCCAGAGCCAGTGGTACGGGATCCCCAGCTTCACCGGCAACGGGGCCAGATCCTGCCTGGTCGGCACGTTCGAGCGCATCGTGAGCTCCGGGATGGTCGGTCCGGGCGACGGCGGAGGCAGCGGCAACAGCAAGGCGGCCGGCGTCCAGCTCACCAAGTGGGCGGCGCACGTCGGGACCGCGGCAAGCCCGGCGGGAACGAGACGCCCCACGAGGGGCGGGGCAGCGACGCGATCCCCCTTGCCAGGGATCGGTGCATTCCGCCGCTGCACCGGCTTGGGTCCGCGCTTTGCGCTGGCTCGTGACGTGGTGCGGCGCGGCAACGTCTGCAAGCTCGTTCGTAAGGTTGCCGGTACACACTCCGTGTCGCGTCCCCAGCATTTCCCTTGTTCGTCCTGTCGAGCGAGTATGTCCCTGAGCGTCCATCGCGAGCGCGGCCAGGCGGTCACTGAATTCGCACTGATCCTGCCCGTCGCCCTGCTTCTGGTCTTGGGTATTGGCGACTTCGCCCGCTTCTACACCGACACCATCGCCGTGGAGGCAGGGGCGCGCGAGGCGGCCGACTATGGCGCCTTCTACTCGTCGAACTGGACCGCTTTGAATACACCGATCACGGCCGCCGAGATGGAACGACGCGCCTGTGACGCTGCCTCGAACCTGCCCGGCTATGCCGAGCCCGCGGGCACCGTCAACCACGCGACGTGCACGAACCCCTCCTTCAGCTACGAGTTGATCGCACCGGCCGGCATCACCGACTGCTCCCTGGCGGCGAACAACCCACCCTGCACTGTCCGCGTGACGCTGACCTACACGTTCACGACGTTCGTTGGCGCGGTTTGTGTCCCGGGCACGCCACTGTGCCTCCCGAGCAACCTCACGATTACCAAGCAGAGCAGCTACGCCGTGTCGAACTTCCCGTCACCATGAGCGCGAGCGGATCCAGGCGCGACAGCCAACGCCGGCGCGGCCAGGCACTGGCCGAGTTCGCCCTCGTCATGCCGCTCTTCTTCCTGCTCGTGTTCTCCATCATCGAGTTCGGGCGCTTCATCTACACCTACGAGATCGTCAACAACGCGGTGCGCGAGGGCGCCCGCTACGCGATCGTCCACGGCAGCGCGTCCGAGTGCCCGAGCGGACCGATGCCCGACACTGCCGATGGGCAGCCCGTGACCAACCCGTGCGACCCAACGGGCGCGAAGATCCAGGCCATCGTGCAGCAGTACGCCATCGGCGTGCCTGCCTCCTCCCTGACGGTCAACCCGCCGGTCTGGGAGCCTGACAACAACGCGCGCGGCTCGACGGTCACGGTGTCCGCCGTCGACTCGTTCTCGACGCTCGTTCCGTTCGTCCCACTCCCGACCATCACCATCCCGGGGGAGTCGACCCTTGTCATCAACCACTGATCGCTCGGGCCAGCAAGGGCAGACCCTTGTCTTGTTCGCACTGGGGATCGTGGCGCTCCTGGCGTTCGGCGCCCTCGCCTTCGACGCAGGCCAGACGCTCGTCGACCGGCGCGCCGAGCAGGACGCTGCGGACGCGGCAGCCATCGCCGGGGCCCGCTACCTGACCGAGAGCGCGTGCCAGAGCAGTTCGCTCGCGGCGGCCATGACGAATTGCTCAGACGCGGTCGACCAGGCCCTCGCGGTCGCGCAGGAGAACGGCTACGGCACGGGTGTCAACGGCGGTGCCGACAGCGCCGGCTATCGGGTCACAGTCAAGGTTCCGCCCGGCCCGGAGTCCCAGTTTGCAGATCTGATGGGCTACATCGAGGTCCAGATCTCGACCGGCCAGGCCACGACGTTCGCGAACGTGCTTGGCGTCGCCCGGCTCCCGGTGTCCGCGCTCGCCGTGGCGGCCAACCAGAGCGGGATCACCGCGCCGTACTCCTTCCTGGCCCTGAACCCGACCGCCTGCCCGTCCGCTCTGTTCAGCGGGCAGGGCACGCTCTCCGTCGGTGGCAACATCCAGGTCAACTCGTCATGCCCATCCGACGCGATGCAGGTGACGGGACAGGCGACCGTGACGGTCACCAGCCCGGGCGCATGCGACGTGACCGGCGGGGTCCAGCAGGGCGGTGGCGGCAGCCTCAACTGCACGCTCGTCACGCCGGCCCCCGCCCTGCCCGACCCGCTGGCCCAGCTCGCCGCGCCGGCCGTCCCATCCGCGCCCACGGCGGCAGTCGAGGTCTCCGGCACCAAGGCCATTCCGAGCGGTTGTCCGGGGGGCAGCGCGTCTGCCACGGCTGGGAACCCGGCCACATGCCAGTTCACGAGCAGTTACACCGGCACGATCTGGCGCCTCTATCCGGGGTACTACCCGGGCGGCATCACCGTCCAGGGGGGCACCATCTACCTCGAGCCCGGCATCTACTACCTGGGTGGTGGCGGCTTCACGGCCAACGGCACCAGTGCGGCGGTCTACTCGGTGAGCGCGGGCGGTACCGCGCCGCCCTTCGCCGGTGGCGTCCTCCTCTACAACACGCAGGACGCGAGCTTCGCGACGCAGTGCGCCGCGGGGACGGCCCCCCATGCGCCGCTCGATTGCCTGCAGCCGATCTCCTTCACCGGCAGCAGCACGCTGGTGGGCCTCGACCCACTCGAGATGGGGACGATGTGGGACGGGCTGGTGATCTTCGAAGACCGGACCCTGTCCATGTCGCCGACCACCACGCCGCTGGCCTCGCGAACCCCGGACCTGGTCATCAACGGCAACGGGTCGAACATGACCGTCAACGGGACGATCTACCTGCCGGCCGGCTACGTCCAGATCAACGGCAACCAGGGCACGAACGAGAACTCGCAAGTCATCGCCGACGAGTTCAAGATCACCGGCAACAGCGGCACCATGACCGTCAACTACAACGGCACCGACTTCTTCCATCTCTCCGGCGTGGGTCTGGTGCAGTAGGCCCTGTCCCGCTCGTCGTTCGGGGATGGCACTCGCCGCTGGAGATGCGCTCGGGACCGCGTCCGACGCAGCCGGGGTACGGATGAGCGTCGGCAGATCGGTTACTGCACCAGGTTGGATTTCGACGGTCCGGGGCCATTCTGGCCGGGACCGAGCAGGTTCAGGCTCTTGCCACCGTTGACGCTCACCTGGTAGGCAACCACCGCGCCGCCCTGGCTCCCCTGGTTGCCGTACAGCTTCACCGTGGAGCAGGGAGCGTAGATGATGCTGCCCTGCTCGAAAGCGAAGGTCCCACTGCCTCCGACCACCAGGGTGGTGTTGCCGGTCCCGGTGCAGGTCCCGATGGTCTTGTCCACGTAGATCAGGATGCTGTCGAGATACTGCGGCACGCCTGACGTAGGCGCCACCAGAGGCCC
>JAJYDP010000143.1 GCA_021777365.1 Chloroflexota bacterium
AGGGCCCGCCGCGGCCTGAGGGCGAGGCCCACGCCGGCCAGGGCAAAGAGGGGCGTCCACAGGACCGCCGCGTAGCGGGCGTCGAGGAGGGGACGCCAGAGGCTCAGCGCGACCAGCACGAGGACGGCCGCGATCCCCGCCGCCGCGCAGAAGGCCGCCGCACGGCGCCCCGCGGCCCCCAGCCGGTCGCGTCGGAGGACGAGCACCAGCAGCGCCAGGCCGCCGCTCGCGATGGCGAGCCCCTGCAGGACCTGCAGCGCGGTTTCGAACGGGATGCCCGCGCCGATGGGCGGGCCGGACAGGAACTGCGCGAGGGTGCCGGCGACCGTCGCGACGCCGAGTGGCTGCACCCAGAAGGGGACGGTAGCATGCGCGAACTGGGCCTGCGCCACCGCCAGCCAGGGCGCCAGCGTGGCCAGGGCGCCGGCGGTCGCGACGGCCGCGACCGCGATGGTGCGCGGCGCGGCGCGGAGCCACCAGGCGGCCGCGGCCAGGGTCGCGAGGATGGCCACCACGGCGAAGTAGTCGGTCCAGGCCGCGAGCGCGGCGACCAGGCCGTAGGCCGCCCAGCGCCCCCGGGCCGGGACGCTCCATCGCGCGCCACAGGAGCAGGGTGGCGGCGACCACCAGGGTGGCGGCCAGCGTGTACATCCGGGCATCGCGCGCGGCGATCACGGTCGTCGGCACCAGTGCGACGAAGGCCGCCGCCCACAGGCCGGCCCCGTCCCCATGAACGCGGCGGGCCAGGGCGGCCAGGAGCGGGATCAGGACTGTGCCGGCAGCGGCCGAGCCCAGGCGCAGGGTCCACGGCGCGGCGTCGACCTGCGCCACGAGGTGCTCCAGCACGTAGTACAGGGGCGGTGCGCTGTCGCGACTGACCGCCGCGAGCATCGCCCCCAGCGGGCGGCGCACCACGACGGCCGTAAAGGCCTCGTCGCGCCAGAGGGGCTGCTGCGCGAGGAAGACGACACGGAACAGTCCGCCCAGCGCGGTGATCGCGACGAGGCTCGGCGCATACCGCCATCGGCGGGTCGGCGGGTTCCCCATCATGGCGCCACCGACCACACCGTGGGCGTGCCCGCCGGGTCTCGCGCGACCGGCACGGCTCGTTCCGCCGCCGCCGACCCAAGGGCGCGCACGAGGTCGCCCTCGGTCCGGGCGATGACCTGCGAGTAGGTGCCGGGGTCGCCGAGCGTGTCACCCGGCGCGATGATCGTCGGGGGGTCATGGAAGTCGAGGAAGCGCACCACCGTCGCGCTGTAGTCGTCGAGGATCACGGCGGCGTGCGGGGTCTCACGCGCGGCATCCGCCATGGCGACCAGGTCGTACGTGTAGGCCTCGTAGCGGTCGGCGATCGGACGCGCGAGATAGGCCGTGCCGCTGCCGTTCGCGAGGGCCACGAGACCCACGGCCGACGCCAGGCCGGCCAGCCGCCCGGCCCCCGCGGACCCTGACCAGGCCGACCAGCTCGACGAGCCCGAGCCCGATCGTCACCGCGAGCGGCACCGCGAGCCCGAGTGCGCGCAGGAAGTGCGGCGAGTCGCCCTCGATCGCCACGAGCGGTGGCACGAGGAAGAGCGGCAGGCTCCACAGCACGAGCGCATGGGCGGCGTCGCGCCGTCGTCGCCACAGCCGCGCGAGGCCGAGCACCGCAACGATGGAGAGGGGCCAGCCGAGCAGGGGCAGCGCGGCGACATCGTGGCGCGCATTGGGATCGCCGACCAGGGCGAACATCCCCAGCGTGCGGACCCAGTGGCCCAGCAGACCGCTGTCGGCCTGCACGTCCGGATTGAACGGCGTCACCTCGGCCATGCGCCCGAGGTAGTTCGACGGGTCCGCGAGCGCGGCGCCGAGCATGGGGACGGCGACGATGAGGAACGCCACCGTGAACGCGGGGGCTCCCGCACGCAGCCGCGCGCAGGTGGGGCGATCGACCCGACGCAGCCACAGCAGCCAGACGAGGACCAGCACCGGCAGCAGTTTGAGCGGCTGGTACGTGTACAGCGCGGCGATCGAGGTCACTGCGCCGGCGAGCACCGCCGTGCGTCTGGAGGGCCGGTCGAGCCAGGCGAGCAGGGCAGCCATGGCGAGAGCGCCCAGCAGCGGCACGAGCATGTTGCGCATCCCGTCGCGGCTGATGCTCACGAGCCACAGGGAGCCGGCTGCCCACGCCGCGGCCGCCAGGCCGGCCCAAGTGCCAAAGCGACGGCCGAGGAGCCAGATGGCGACCACCGCGAGGACGCCGATGCCCGCCGTGGTGGCGCGCAGGGCCAGCACGGTCTCGCCGGCCAGCCGGAAGACCGCAGCGACGAGGTACCCGAAGAGCGCTTCGCGACCCCCGTCGCCGTGAAAGAAAACGGGGTGGAATCCGGCCACGTACAGCAGCCGCTGGGCGTCGAGCCCTTCGGCCGCCTCGTCCGGGTAGAGCCCGCCCGGGTTGCTGCCGAGATCGGCAAACCGCAGGATCGTTGCGACGACCACGATGGCGCCAAGTGCCGCTGCGGTCATCCAGCGTGCCGCGCCCCACCGCCCGGTGCGCTCCGGGGCGCGATTCCCTTCGAGCCGCGGCTGCTCCAAGGCCGATCCCTCCGTGGCGGCATGGCCGCCCTGGAGGGATTCTAGGCGCCGACCAACCCCGTTCCGGGCGGGCTTACTCGAAGATGCGAGCGGTGCCGATCACGACCTGTGCGGCTGGATTGGCACCCAGGGAACCCTGGCGGGGATTGGCGACCCGAACGGGGCGCATCCGCCTTGACGCGCAGTGTGTCCACCTGTCTGACCATCTGCGGCATCGCACCCTCACGAGGTTGCTCACATCGTGGGTGCAGCGTGCTGACGGGCGACCCCGACCTTAGCTATTGACAGTAGCCATGAAGGCGAAGTATCGTAGCCGTGAGGTCGGTTGACGACGGCAGAACGCGATCAGGGGGGACGGCGATGAGGGCGATGACTGCGGCGCTGGCGAGCGAGCGCGCAGGAGCGGTGTCGCGCGACGGCCTCCACGCCGTCACGGGCACGCCCCGCGTGTGGCTTCGTGCGGAGGGGGTGGCCGCGCTCGTCGCGGGTGCAGCGCTCTACCTCCATCTGGGCGGCCCGCTCCTCTGGCTCGTGCCGCTGCTGTTTGCGGTCGACGTCTCGATGGTCGGGTACCTCGGCGGGCCCCGCCCCGGGGCCCTCGTCTACAACCTCGCCCACAACTGGGTGGCCGGCCTCGCCGTGCTGGCACTGGCGTGGTGGCTCGGGTCGGCGCCGCTTGCGCTCGGCGGCGCGATCCTGGTCGCGCACACCGGCCTGGACCGTACCCTGGGCTACGGCTTGAAGTACCCCACCGCGTTCGCCGACACGCACCTCGGTCGGCTCGGGCGACCCCGGGGAGCCGGCCGATGAGCCCGGCGCGCGCCCGGACCTCGCGGGCCGCGATCATCGCGGCCGCCCGCGACCTGCTCGAGGACGGTGGCCTGGAGGCCGTCTCGATGGCCGGCGTCGCCGAGCGCGTGGGGATCAAGGCCCCCTCGCTGTACAAGCACTTCGACGACCGGAGCTCGCTCCTCGCCGCCCTCGCGACGGAGGTGGCGCTCGAGCTCGGGCAGAGCCTGGTCGACGCGGCGGCGCGCTCCGGCGCGGAGCCGTCGGCGCGACTGCGGGCGCTCGCCGCCACCTACCGATCGTTCGCCCTGGCGACGCCGCGGGCCACCGCCCTCCTGTTCGCGAGCGTCGCCCCCGGTGTGGCACCGACCCCCGAGGCCCAGGCGGAGGCCGCGCGCCCGGTACTCGAAGCGACCGAGGCGCTCGTCGGGCGGGCGCGTGCGCTGTCCGCTGCCCGCCTGCTGACCGCGTTCGCGTACGGGTTCACCAGCATGGAGTCGGCGGGTGCGTTCCGCTTCGGGGGGGATGTCGAGGAAGCGTACCGGTTCGGCGTCTCGGTGTTGTCGGCTGGGTTGGAGCAGGGTGTCGCGGCCCCGCCGGACGCCCGAGGGACCCATGCTCGGGCGTGAGCCGACCGTGACGTCGTGCTCGTTGCACTGATGCGCCACGATCCGTTCATGGTGTGGGTGCCCCGCTCCGGTTATTAGCCCACGGCCGCGATAACCTCGCGCCCGAACCGCTCGATCATCGCCGGGTCGCCGGGCCCCGGCCAGACGTTGAGCACGATGCGCTGCACCCCAGCATCGCGATACGCAACCATGCGGTCTCGCTGCTCGGCGGCCGGCAACGCCGCGTCGGCGTCCCCCCACATCAGCATGGCCGAGCGCGCCACCGCAGCGGGGTCCCGCCCGACGGCCCGACAGGCGGCATCCAAGTGGGTGAACACCTCGCGGCATGTGGCCGGCGTCGGGGAGTCGAGGTTGAGCTCGTCGGCGTACGTGGCGGCCAGGCGCACCAGCCGCGGCTTCCCGTACCCGCCCACGACGATCGGCGGATGCGGACGCTGCAGCGGCTTCGGCTCGCAGACCGCATCCTGCAGCCGGTAGTGGCGGCCGCTGAAGCTAAAGTGAGCCGAAGTCCACAAGCCGCGCACGATCTGCAGCTGCTCCTCCAGCAGCTCGAAGCGCTCCGCGCGCGGTGGATCGGGTAGCCCGAACCGCTGGTGCTCCGGCGCATACCAGCCCGCGCCGATGCCGAGCTCGACCCGGCCGCCGCTCATCTCGTCGATGGTGGTCACGATCTTCGCCAGGGCGACCGGGTGCCGGAAGGTGACCGGCGAGACCATGGTCCCGAGGCGGATCCGCCGCGTGTCGCGGGCGAGGCCCGCGAGGGTGGTCCAGGCGTCGCTGGCGGGCCGGTCCCACGCACCTTCCAGGGAGAGCCAGTGATCCGAGCGCACGAAGCCGTCGAAGCCGGCAGACTCGGCTGCCCGCGCGAGCTCGAGCATCGCCGTGTAGGCGAGCCCTTCCTGCGGGTCCACCATCAGCGCGAACCGCATCGCTGCCGGTCCCTCCCAGTTCCGAACGTCTGGCCCGAGCCCGTCAGTGGCGGACTTCCTCGGGTGTCTCATACCAGCGCACCCGTTCCCCGACCCGCGCCCGAGCCTTCCAGGCCACCGACTTAGGCGCGCCGGCGATCGCGGCGCGCAGCGCCTCGATCTGCGCCGCGACGTCGTAGCTCGCGCCCGGGGCAGGCTGCTCGGTCCACAGCTCCGCGACCTTGCGGAGGTTGCGCTCCACGGTGTGGCAGAAGCCCCAGTCGGAGCCCAGGACGGCCCGCAGGCGGCGCAGGTCGATCGTGTCGGTGTCCGACTCGCCGAGCGGGTGGTCGGCCAGCAGGCAGAGCCCGTCGCCAAGGTCCTTCCGGTTGATCTCCCAGATCTGGAGTTTGGTCAGGAGCAGGTCGGCGAGCGGAATGGTCGGCTCAGCCGACGCCAGCCGATCGTGCAAGTCGAGCCGGTGACTCATGGTGAGCTCGTCAAAGATCACATCGATCGTCCAGCGACCGTCGGGCGCACCGTAGTTCAGTCGCTGTGCACCATGCAGCGCGTTGAACAGCTTCTCCGGCACATAGCCCTGCGCCTCGAAGAACGCCTTGACTGCGCTGCGCGCGCCCGAGCCGGCTGCGAAGTCCAGGTCGGCGTACTCCCTTGCGAACGGCGCGCGACGCACCGACGGCGAGCGGAGCCAGACACCGAGGCCGCCCATGAGGCGCAGCGGGAGCCGTTGCGCGAGCGCGGCCGTCGCCAGGCGTTCAGCTTCGGCCCGGATGTCGGCCAGGATCGCAGGCGCGGTAGGGGCGTGCGGAACCTCGGATGGCGGCATGCTCGTCACTGGCCACGAGCTTACCAGCAGCGACCCCGGCCGGCGGCCGGGGTCGCTGCGCGCACGAGCATGCCCAGGCTCACTCGGGCGGAAGCTCGCGGTAGACGAGATCGATGTCGATACCCTGGCTGCGACGGATGTACTTCGAGCCGAAGTACACGACGAGCCCCACCACCACGATCATGCCCATGAAGGCGGGGACCTGCCACCAGTTGTTCGGGTTGCCCGCGAGGGCGAGCGCAGGGAAGGCCAGCGTGCACCAGGTGAGGTACAGCATCACGAGGACCGAGAGGGGTGCCACGATCTTCAGGACCGGCACGCCCAGGAAGGACATGTTGGCCGGGGACGCCCGGTACAGGTCCGGCCGGCGCTCCGGGAAGATGAAGGCGGCCACCGCCACGATCACGACCGTGACCACGCCCGCCAGCACGCCGAGCGCGAGCCACGTCTGGAAGTCGGTGCTCACGATGCTCCAGACCAGCATCAGGGTGATGATCACCATCTCGAGCAAGATCGCCCACACCGGCGAGTGGGTCCGTTCGTTGACCTCGGCGAGCTTCTCGGGCAGCAGCCGATCGAAGGCCCAGGCGAACCAGGTGCGGATCGGCATGAAGGTGTTGCCCACCATGGCCGGCAGGCTCCAGAAGAGGAACGAGCCGACGATCAGCACCGTCAGGACCGGGATGTTGTAGACCAGCGACGCCATGAAGTGATACCAGGGGCTGGTCGGGATCTTGAGGACGTCGCCGACGGCGGAGCCACCGGTGTTCACCGCCACCATGAAGTTGTAGCCGGTGACCTTGAAGAGCAGGATCACGCCCAGGCAGATGAAGATCACGTCCCAGGCGAGGGCGCCAAACATGATGCCCATCTGGCGGCCCCGGTTGGCGGCGCTCTTCAGCTCTCCGCTCAGATAGACCGACCACCAGTTCCACATCATGAAGGTCATCACGACGAAGATCGACGGCAGGGTGGCGTTGAGGTTGCCCGCGTCTGCGTGGGCGCCGCCGGCACCCGCCGCCGAGATGATCTGCGCGGCGGTCCCACCGCCGTACTTCGCGTTCAACGCGTTGAAGTTGTTGACGAAGTCCTGGTTGGAGCCGAGTACCAGCACCACGAAGGCGAGGAACGTGCCGGCCGAAGCGATGATCCAGAAGACGTTCTGCCAGCGGAATGTCGTCCGGAGCCCGGCGATGAGGATCGCGCCCATCAGGACGACCATGACCATCGCACCGAGAAAGACCCACAAGGGGTGACCGGACTGGTCCTGGAAGTTCTGGCCCCAGGTGATGAGGGTCTGGTTATCGAAGATGACCCCGAGAGTGGCGAGGATCGGGCCGAGGGCGAACACGGGGAAGTAGCGGGCCCAGAACGTCGCCCCGATCGTGGCTGACAGGGCCGCCCCGAAGTTCGAGACGAGCGCAAGTGGCGGCGAGAGGATGCGGCTCACCCAGACGTAGTCACCGCCGGTCCTGGGCATGCTCGAGGCGAGGAGCGACATCATCACGAGGACCGGGATGTTGATGACGAAGCTGATGATCGTCGCCCATACGAGATCGGCGCCGGGGAAGGCGGAGAGGGCGAAGAACACCCCCCAGGCCAGGGTCGCGCCCACCGGCGCCGAGAACACGGCGTTGAAGATCGTGGCGTCGACCGCATTCGCCTCGCGCACGAGCCCCGTGCTCTGGCGGACGAAGAGCTGACTGCCTCCTGCCACTCGGCACCTCCCTGGCGGTTCCCCGCGGGACCGTCCATGTCGGGCGCCCGGGGCCTCCGGGCAGGCCCGATACCTCGACCCACGCGCCGGGCCCTTGACGGCCCTGATGCGCGCAGTCGATAGTGCAACACAATCGCACACTCTACGTCAACAGAATCTGTGAGTTTCTCAGCGGGTCCAAGTGTGCGACTATGTGAGGACCGCCGCACCTGGAGCGCCGGCCACATGGCAGATGGAGGTGGCACCACCCGTGGTACTGGCCGCGGATCGCCGCGTGAAGATCCTGGAACGCGTGGCCGAGGGGATGTCCATCGCGGTGGCCGACCTCGCGCGGGACTTCGCCTGCTCGGAGATGACCATCCGACGCGACATCCAGCGCCTCGAGCGGGACGGGTTCCTGCGCCGTACCTATGGCGGCGCCACGGCCCACCTGACCCGCTCGGTGGACCTCGCGTTCAACGCCCGCGCCCTCGCCCACGCGCGGGAGAAGCGGATGATCGCCCTCGCCGCGACCCGCCGGCTCGGCACGGCGCGGTTGCTCTTCCTCGGGATCGGCACCACCGCGGAGCAGTTCGCGCGGTACCTGCCGGCGGGGCTCGAGCTGACCGTGGCCACCGGGTCGTTGCCGATCGCGAGCCTGCTCGGGACGCGGCCCGTGCGGGTGGTGATCCTGGGCGGCACCGTCCGCCACGACGAGCTGAGCTGCGTCGGGCCGGCCGCACGGGCCACCCTCGAGCGCTATCGCTTCGACCTGGCTGTCCTCGGCGCTGCGGGTCTCACGGCGCGGTGGGGCATCACCGACCTGAACGACGAGGAGGCGGAGATCCATCGGGTCGCCATCGAGCGCAGCGAACGGCTGATGGTGATCGCGGATGGCTCCAAGCTCGGCGCCGTCGCCCCCGCCATGGTCGCCCCGGCCGACCGCATCGAGACCCTCGTGACCGACGCCAGCGCGCCCCGGCCCGAACTGGACGCCCTGCGCGCCTGCGGTGTCCGGATCGTGATCGCGAACGGAATGACCGCGACGGGAGGGCCGACCGAGGCCTCGACCCGCGGTGACGACACCGTGGACACGCGCGTCCCGGGCCCTGCCGGCTCCCCGGACGCGGGGCGGATTGAAGACCAAGGGAGGTGACGCAGGTGGGTGATCTCATGCATCTGTTCGGCGTCCGGAAGCCCGTGATCGCCATGATGCACTTCCCCGGGCTGCCGGGTCGCCCACGGCACGACGTCGCCGGAGGACCCGACGCCCTCCTCGAGCCGCTCGCCCGCGACCTCGCCGTGCTCCAGGAGGCGGGCGTGGACGGGCTGCTGTTCTGTAACGAGAAGGACTACCCATACCAGTTGAAGGTCGGCCCCGAGATCCCGGCCGCCATGGCGGCGGTCATCGGGCGGCTGCGGGACGAGGTGCACGTGCCCTTCGGCGTCAACATCCTGTGGGACCCGATGGCCAGCCTGGCCCTCGCCCGGGCGACCGGCGCGGTCTTCATCCGGGAAGTCCTCACCGGTGTCTACGAGTCCGACCTCGGCATCATCGAGCCCCACATCGGCGACATCGCGGCCTACCGCAGCGCCATCGGTGCGGCCGACGTGGCGCTCTTCGACAACATCTCGCCCGAGTTCAGCAGCGCGCTCGGCGGACGAACGCTCGCGGACCGGGCGCGCGGCGCCGCCTTCCTCGAGATGGACGCGATCCTCATCAGCGGCTGGGCCGCGGGAAGCCCCATGGCGATGAGCGACCTCGTGGCCGCCAAGGAGGCGGCACCGGACACCCCGGTCATCGCCAACACGGGCGTGCGAAGCGAGCACATCGCGGAGATCCTGGGCGTCGCCGACGGGGCGATCGTGGGCACCAGCCTGAAGCGCGAGGGCGTCACCTGGAACCCGGTCGATCGCGAGCGGGCCATGCGCCTGATGGACGCGGCGCGCGCCTTCCGGGCGCGGCCGGTCGGCGCATAGGCGGCGCGGCGGCATGGTGCGCAAGACCCGCCTCTACTTCGCCACCGACCTGCACGGCTCGTCGAAGTGCTTCCGCAAGTTCCTGAACGCGGGCCCGGTGTACGGGGCCGACGTCATGGTCCTCGGGGGCGACCTGGCCGGCAAGGCGATCCAGTCGATCGTGCGCGGCACCAACGGCATCTGGCACTGCACCTTCATCGGCACCGACTACCAGGTGCGCGAGGGGCCCGATCTCGACGACCTCGAGAAGCTGATCGCGGATCACGGCTACTACCCCTACCGCGCCGAGCCGGGCGAGCTCGAGGCGCTCCGCGCAGAGGGAAGGCTGGACGA
>JAJYDP010000144.1 GCA_021777365.1 Chloroflexota bacterium
CATCGTCTCATCCCCCTGTTGCGTCCCGTGTCGCGGCGGCGCCCGGGGCGTCGCGTCCTGGAGACCGGGTCTGGTGCCGAAGCCGGGGATCGAACCCGGACGAGGTTGCCCTCAACGGTTTTTGAGGAAGTTGAGGATGGGCTCCAAGCGCGCCTGAAGTGCGTCATTCGTGCTCGGAGAGACCCGCAGAAGGTTGCGGATCCAGGCATCGGAGGGCACCTCGCAGGTGGCACTTTGGGTGGCTCTCTGCATCGTGTCCGGCACATCCGATAGCGGCACGCTTCCCGACCGTAGGAGGAGGCGGAGACGCACCCGGGGACGTACCGCCTGGGGGGAGGGCAATCCGCCCCGCCCGGCGCCGCCCACGGTCGGGCCGGACGGCACACGCTACATCCAGCTCCGCGCGGGTGCCACCGGGCAGACCCAGGGGCTGCTCGCCGTGGCGCCAGTCGTCGGCGCCGACGGCACGGCCTATGTCGCCGTTCAGCAGGTCCCCGGCGGCCACGGCGAGGTGCTGGCACTGGGCACCCACGGCACTGAGCGACCAGACTGGCCCTTCACGACTGGTGGGTCGCCCGTGACGGCGATTACGGGCATCGAGGTCGCGCCGGGAAGCCCTCGACAAGCGCCCTACTTCGGCGCAGCATGGCGCCGTCCCGCGATCCGGGAAGGACCAGGCCCGATGTTCCAGACGTGGTGGTACGCGACCATGGACGCGCGGCGGGCGCTCAGCCTGCTGGTCGGCGTGGTGGGACTCGTCTTGGTCGCGCTGAGTGTCGCCGCATCGTCGGTGCTCCTCACGCTCGACGGCCCCCTCCTCATGGGGGTGGTGAGCCCGGCTCTCGGCGCGGCCGCCGGCGGATACGTCGCCCACCGCTCGTCAGGCCCTCGCCGCGCACGCCTGTGGGCGTTCGCCTACGGTGTCTCGAGCGGCGCGCTCATCGCCGGCATGTTCGCGACGGCCGCCCTGCTCCGTCCCACCGTGGAGGCCATGCCGGGGCTCGCGGACACCTGGGCAGGTCTGTTCGGCGTCGGCTGCCTCCTCGACTTTGTGGGCGCGCTCCTGTGGGAACGGGATCCCCGTCGTCGGCGCGTCGCGGCCTGGCTGCTCCTGGCGGTCTGGCTCATTGCCGGGGGCGTCGTCGTAGGCGTCAGTCGCGGCCCCTGGGCATGGCTCGGGGCGATGGCCTGCCTGGTTGGCTTCGGCTTGCTCGTCCACGCCGTCGGCAGCAGCGCGACCCTGGACAAAGGCTCCGCCGTGCGTCGACTCTGGCCGTCCGGGTCGGTCGGCTCCGACCCGACGCACCCCCGGACCTCGTGACTGAGCGCATCGGCACGCGCGAACGGCCGCCTGCGCGCCCTTCCGCGCGATCGTGGGATGGACGATGCCGGGTGCCCACCGGAACCAGCTCGTGCCGATCGCGCTGGTCGTTCTCGCGGTTGTCCTCGGGGCGGCACTCGGGTCCATGACCCAGGACTCGCTCGTCAGCCCAGCCGTTGTCGCCAAGATTCAGGGCCACGGCTTGGCGTCCACGGGCTTGGAATGCGCGCGGTGACCGGATGACGCGAACTGCCTCGCGCTGCTGATCCTCGCTGCGGTCGTGGTCGTCATCCTCGGCTGCAGTGCGACGCATGCACGGCCTGTCGGTGCCCTGGCCGTGCGCAACGACTCTGGCCAGTCCGTCCGCGTGGAGATCGACCGTCCGGCGGGGTTCGCGGGACCGCGGCAGACGGTCGCGTGGGTTCCTCCATGGCGCGCGGGCTGGTGTCCCGCGGCGCACATTGGCCTGACCGATCAAGGCAGCGCGAGCACGCTCGCGGCGAGCCGTATCACGATCTCGGGCCCGTCGCTCAGCGGCCCGGTCACGCTGCCCGGCTCGAGCACCGACGTGCTCAAGGGCGGACTGTCGCTGACGATCGATGCATCAGGCGTGCTCCGCTCCGCCAACCCCGAGCCGCCGATGCCGACGACGCCGTGCGCGGCGTATCCGCTCTCGACGGGACCGTGATGCACCCCGTATCAGCCGTCCAGCCCACCATGCCGCCGCACCTGTCGCGTGACCGAGGAACTCGATCCGGCCGCCGCCGGAGGGGCGCAGGACAACCGAGCCCCTGAGCGAGGCCGCGCTTGCCGGCCGCGGAACCGTCACCTATTGGATCCGCACGGTCACTGTGTCGAGATTCGCATCGAATGTCGAGCGGCCGATGGCCGTGCACTGCCCGAGCGGCGCCCACTCCCGCCCGATCGGCGGGGTCCGGCGCCCCGCGGCGAGGCTGGGCCGGAGGGCGTCATGCTCGGCGGCACGCGCATCCGCCATCCGACCGAAGGCGCGTCCGCCTGGCCACGCTCCGATCTGCCGTGACTTGACTCCCGTCGGACGCTGGGGTCACCTGGGGCAGTGCACGAGCCGACGGAGGCAACCGCATGCGGACGCCGCAACGAGCGATGGTGCTGATCGTGGCCATGGTCGTCGCCTCGTGCGGGTCGAGCAGCACGCCGAAACCCACCGCTACGCGACCGTATCCAACCCCCGCCGCCGTCGGTGCCACGGCATCTCCGATCGCGGGCACGCCGACGTCGCCCGGCGTATCGGGCGGCCCAGGCCCGTCGGCCTCGATCGGGCCGCCCGTCGACGTCGTTGCGACGCACGTGGCGGTCGTACGCCAGGCGCCCCACCCGCCTGCACTCGATGCCGTCGCCTTCGCCGACAGCGCGCACGGCTGGGCAGGCGGGACCGGCGTCATTCTCGGCACGAGCGACGGCGGCTCGAGCTGGCGGACGGAGTGGACCGGCAGCGGCACCGTCCTCTCGTTATCCGCGGTGGACGCGCGGCACGCCTGGGCGCTGGTCGGCGCGCCGGGCGGTGCCATGGGTTACCCGGGCATCGGGCGCCAGCTCCTCCGCACGACCGACGGCACCCACTGGTCCCCGGTCGGGCCGGGCACGCCGCTGCACGTGATCGACTTCACGAGCGCGGCTGACGGCTGGGCGATCGCGTCGGCGAGCAGCGACGCCTCGCTCCCGGGCGAACTGCTGGAGACAGCCGACGGCGGGACGAGCTGGCAGCGCGGCCCGCTCACGCCGCTCGTGCAGTCCGCCTGCTTCTCCGGCATGGCCCTCGGCTGGGCCGCCAACGGCTCGGCGGTCTACCGGACCACGGACGCCGGTGCCAGTTGGACAAAGGTGGCGACGGGACCGAACGATCGGAACAACCCGCACTGGTATGCGACGCTCCACTGCTCCGGCGACACGGCGTGGGTGCTCTTCATCGGCGGCGGGGCGATGAACCAGCAGGCGTACCTCGGCGAGCGCACGCTCGATGCCGGCGCCCACTGGCAGACGCTCCTCTCTGATCCTTTCTTCCCGAGGTCGCCGAACGGGACGACCAGCATCGATGCGTACTCGGGCCCGTTCGCGGTGGCCTCGTCGCGCGACGCGGGCTTCCTGGGCTCGTGCCCGGCGTGCGGCGCCGGCTCCTGGTCGTTCACGCGGACGGCCAACGGTGGCCCGACCTTCACCCACGCTCCGCTCGTCGGCACCGACGGCGCCGTCCTGGATGACGTCGCGTTCGCCGATCCGCTCCATGGCTGGATCGCGGGCTCGATCCCGGATGGCGGCGGCTTCCTGCTGGCCTCGGGCGACGGCGGCGCGACCTGGCACCCGGCGTACCCCTCGGTCGCGCCGTCACCGGCGATCGGCGTCAGCTTCGTCTCGCCAACCGTCGGGTTCGGGATCGGCGTGCTCGGCGACGGCCGGGTCGTGCTGCGCACGGACGACGGGGGGTCGACGTGGCAGCAGGTGGGCCGCCTGCCGGCCGATCCCGAGGAGTTCAGCCAGGACCACGTACTCTGGTTCCTCGACGCGTACCACGGCTGGGGCACGACCCAGTCTGGCCTGCTCACCACGAGCGACGGCGGGCGGACCTGGAGCCCGGTGCCCGGCGCGCTGCCCGAGCACCCGGGCCCGAGCGACGCCGGTGTCGCCTTCGTCGACGTCCAACATGGCTGCGTCGGCGATGTCGAGTCGGCGATGGCGACGAGCGACGGCGGGCGGACATGGGTGGCGGCCACTGCCCCCGCCGGCGTCCTGGCGTGTGCGGCGGGGCTCGTGGACCCGCGCTGGGTGCACCTCGGCCAACCGCCAGGGTCGGCCGACCAGTTCGTCCTCGATGCCGTGCTCCCGGGCGGGGTCGCGGTCGGACATGGCTACATCGACGGGCCGCCCGGAGTGGTCGTCACGCACGACGGCGGGTCAACGTGGACGGCCGAGCTCTGGCCGTCCGGGCCGAACGGCGTCGGGTACCAGGGACTGCTGCCAGTGTCGTACGTCTCGCCGTCCGAGGGCTGGTTCCTTGGGCTCGTCGGACAGCTGTACCGGACCTGCGACGGTGGTGCGAGCTGGACGCAGATCGGGCCGGGATAGGGCGCGCGCCGGCCGTCGCTTACGGGCCCAGGCTCGGCACACCCGGGCGGCGATCAGAGCGGCGTCGACGCGACCGGGTCGGGATCCGTTTGACGCGGCGGCGGCCGCGTGCCGGCCAGGTGGCGCCCAGGCTCGGCACACCCGGCCAGCAGCATCGCGCCGCCCACGACCTGGGCCATCCCGACCGGTCCGAACTCGAGTCGCGTGTAGATCTCATTGAGGAGCGTGACCACGGGCGCCGGCGCGATCGGCGGCGTCCCGTTGATCGTGGCGCCGTACGTGAAGGTGAGCGGTTGGTCGAACACGACGAGGGCGCCGGCCAGGACGTACCCGAGCGCGATGAGCCGGCTCTGCCCGACCCGGCACGCGACGAAGATTCCTGCGGCCCCGCACGCGGCGAGGACGTAGGCGAGCGAGATGGCCCACTGGAACCCGTCGGGCTCGAAGGTCTGCCCTGCCTGACGCTGCAGCTCGACGAGCCGTCCGCCCCACCATGCCGCGGCCGCGAGGAACACAACCGGCACGAAGATCACCCGGACCCCAGCGCGCCAGCTGACCCCGCATCGCCTCGCCTCCCGCCGCCGTTCGGCGGACGTGGCGAATCATTCTCCCCGTTCCGCGACCCGGTCAAGGGCGAATCGGACGGCACGTGTAGACCAGACATGTCCGGATCGCCGATGGAGGACGTTATTCTTGGGGGTGCACGTGAAGCAGGGCATGACTCGTCGCGGATGCGCCTCGTCGGGCGGCGTAGGCCATCGGCGGACGAATCGCGGCCGGGCGACCGAGACGCCGCAGCGCCGGCCAGTATGGGGTGGGTCGTGGGGCAGCGCAGGCGAGCATCACGAGGGGCGGCGATATGCATCGGCCGACGGCCCACCGGCTGCGCCTCCGACGCTGGATGGACGCGGGCGACGAGCATGACCCGCTTCTTCCACGTCCCACTGCCATGAGTGAAGCCCCTGAGCCGCAGCCTCCGATCCTCGGCGCTCGCAGCCGTGTCAGCTCCGCGCGCCGCGGCGTTCTCTCGTTCCTCGCCATCGCAGCACTGCTCGCCCTCACCGTAAGCGCGGCGCTCCTGGGCAAGCAATCGGCGGGCCAGGTCACGGCCCACCCGACTCCGACCATCGCCGCGCTGCGAACCGCGCCAGCAGTCTTGTCCCCGGTGGCGGCGGTGCTCGCGTCGCCGACGCCACCCGGGATCGCGGATCCGCTCTCGGTGCCGGTCTGGCAGCCACCGCCGGGTGCGGTGCGCCAGTTGCCGATCATCGCCGACACGAACCTTGCCGCCGATGGCGACGCGCTCTACCTCGCCGCGATCGCGCCCGACGGACGCGCCGAGGTGCACCGGCTCGACATCATCTCGGGCGCGGACTCGCTGGTCGCCAGCGTGCCGGTCGCGCACGACGTCAGCGCCGTCGCCGCCGACGACGGGCGCGCGGCGTGGGTGGAGTGGTGGGTGCCCGGCGGCGCGTTCACGGGCGGACCCTGTGCACCCGGGCAGCCCGTGGCGAAGGCGTGGCGCATCTGGCTGCGGGACGCGGCACACCCCGCCGGCCTGGTGATCGCGAGCGGCACCGCGCGGGAGGGCTGGACCGTCGCCCAGGGCTGTCTCGACCCCGTGCCGCCGCGGATCGCGCTGTCGGCCGACGCCATCGCCTACGACCTGCGGAGCGGCGGAAATACGACGGTCGAGGTCCACGCGCTGTCGGATGGTCGCCGCCTGTTCACCTACGGGCTCGGCACCAGCGCGTTCGTGGGCGATCTGCGGCTCGCCGGGAACACGCTGGCGGTGGCCGTGCAGCAGCTTGCCTCGGTCGCGACGACCGACGAGGTTCAGCTCGTGCGCTGGCGCGGCGGGACCCCCGGCGTCGTGAACGAGCCGGGCCTCCAAGTGGCCCTCGCGCCCGACGGTTCGGTCTCCCTCGTGGTCCAGCCCATGAACCCGGGAATCACCGGACAGCGGACCGGCATGGTGCTGTACCGCCAGCTGGTCGGCAGCAGTGGGCCGGTCATGTCGCAGGTGGCGCCTCCACCCGGTGCGCCCGACGCCGAGTCAGCGGACACGCCCGCCATCGGGACGTGGCTGGGCGTCGAGGCCGACCTGTGGCGCGCCATCGCCGCCGACGGCAGGGCGTACCCGGTGCTCCAGGTTGCAGGCGACCCGCGGGTCCTCGTGGGTTACGGAACGCCAGGCTGGACCGCGATCAGCGGCCGTTGGGCGATGTGGACCGATGTCGCCGCAGCAACGCCGACGCTCGACGTGCTCGACCTGTCGGCGGTGCCCGTGGCGCCCGCGGTCACCGCGCCCCACCCGTCGGTCAGCGTGTCGCCTGCCAGCGGCCTCTTCGACGGGCAGACGGTGGCGGTGCACCTATCGGGATTCGGGGTGGGCGGCAAGATCTGGCTGTCGGAGTGCGCGTCGGCGCAGGACGCGAGTTCGCTCGGCTGCGGTCGGCCGTTGCCCGAACAACCATTCCTCGTCACGGGCGATGCTCGTTCCGGAGATGGCTCCTTCACGGTTTCACTGCACGCCCCGACCGAGCCCAACCTGCCGAACACAGCCGTGCGTTGCACGGATCAGTGCGTCATCGTCGCCACCCTCGGCGACGGGTTCGCGTACGCCGTCGCGGCGATCCGCTTCTCGCCGGCCGCAGGCATGCCCGTGCCGCCCTGTGCGGCGCCGCAGTTGGCCACGAGTGTGGTCGATACCGGAGATCGCACCGGTCTTGTCGAGGGCTGGCTGCGCTTCGTGAACACGGGTGCCGCCCCCTGTCAGCTCTCGGGCTGGCCGACCCTGGTGGGGATCACGGCGTCCGGCGCGACCACGCTCGCCCGTCAGTCGAACGAGCTGCTCGACCTGCCCGCCGATGCCGTGCTGCCGCCGGTCACGCTCGCCCCGGGCGGCGCCGCCGTCGCTGGGTTCGCGGGCTCGGCAACACCGA
This sequence comes from Chloroflexota bacterium, assembly GCA_021777365.1. The sequence continues at coordinate 7,369 of JAJYDP010000144.1, forward strand.
CGGGGACTGCGGCCACCTGCCCACCCCCGTATCACTCCCTGCGCGTCACGCCGCCCGGCACGACGGGAAGCGTGACCCTGCCCGGGTTCAACCACTGGCTGAACGCCGACCTGCCGGCATGTGCGGGACTCGCGGTCACCCGGGTGGTGTCGGTCGCCTCGGAACCGTTCCTCCTGCCGTGGCGCCCATGAGCGGCCCCCGCTCGCGGATCCACCTCGCGCTCTTCGCCGCGGCGCTGCTCGTGGCCGCCTGCGGTGCGACGTCAAATCCGGAGTTGACCGGCAGCAGCACGCCGAGCGTGCCTCCCACCTCCGGACCGACGGCGCCCGGATCGTGCGCGTCCGGAGCGACGTGCACGACGTCCGTTGCCACGACGGCGCCGGCCACCGGTTCTGCGCCAAGCGCGTCGACAGGGCCCGCGGCGAGTTCGACTCCCGCGGCCGGCCCGACTCCCGCCGTCCGCTCGTTCGTCACCGCAGCGCCGCCCACGACGTGGGCCTCGCTCGCCTGGCAGCGGCTCGCGCCCGGCGACGCGCTCGCCCTCGTCCGCTCCGTCGTGCGCTGGCACGGCGGGTACGTGGCCGTCGGCTGGGACGCCACGACCCCGGTCTGGACCTCCGTCGACGGCGCGCGCTGGGATCTCCTGCCAGATGGCACCTCGACGACCTTCTGGCCCGGGCAACTCGTGATCGGGATGGCGCCGCTGGCTGACGGCCTCGTCGCCCTGACGATGGGAGCCGGGCCGAACAGTTGCGGAGACGACATCCTGTGCCAGTCCTTCGACCCGCCGCTCGTGGAATGGACCTCTACGGATGGTCGGACGTGGCGTCCCCACGGTGCGGGTGATCTCACCTTCCCGCCCGGACCGGAGACCCCGGCCCCACTGCTGGCGGCCGGGCCGCGCGGCCTGCTGATCGTCTCAGGCGCCGGAGCGGTGCCCGCCGTGACCTCGGTCGACGGCAGGACCTGGACAGGTGTCGCCGGGTCGGCCCTGCCGGGCAACCTCCGCATCGCGGGTGTCGCTCCCACCGCGACCGGGTACGTGCTCGTCGCGACGCAGGTGGTGGGTCCCGCCGACTTCCGGGCGGTCGTCCTGACCTCGCCCGACGGCCGCACCTGGTCTGCGCCGGTCCCGCTGCCATGGGCCGCGACCACCGTCGTGACGACGAGCACGGGCGCCGACTGGGGCGTCGACCGGCTGGTCGTCGGGAGCGGCGGGATGATCGCGGACGGGCGCTTCATCGCGACACCCGGGGCCTCGCTGTGGTGGCAGTCCGCCGCGGGGACGCGCTGGCGGCTGCTCCCCGCCTACCCGCCGCTCGGTCCGACGACCTGCACGGGCGAGGGCTGCGGCGGTCAGCCCGCCGGGCTGCTCGTGGGCGACGGCCAGCGGATGCTGGCGATGCGCGGCGGACCCGACGCGGCGGCGTGGACGTCGGGCGATGGGCTGAACTGGGAGGCGCTCTCCGTGTCGGGCGACGTCCCGCCGCTGGCCGCGACCCAGGATCGGTTGCCGGTCACCGCCGCCGTGCTGCCGGGCGGGGTGGTCGTCTCCGATGGCACGAACGCGTGGTATGCGAGCGCCGGCGGGTAGTGGCGGGGACACTCGACCCGAGCAGGCAGTCGCGCCAGAGGTCGCCTGCACGGAACCATCGACGGGCACCGGGCGTCGGACACCGGGTGAACGGCAAGCCGGGTCCACGTGGCACTTGCGACTTGACTTGGCTGGCGGTCACCATGCGACACGAGACGGGGGGAGGGGAGGCGGTCCGTGCGCCCGACGAGTGAACCCCCGGCGACCCCGGCCACCGCCTCATGCGCTGCGCGCCGCGACCCACGCGACCCTCCCTGACCGATCCATGTCCGGGTTCCGTCCCCAGTCCCGTTATTCCCTTCGAGCGCGGTCGAGCGACGGTGCGGGAGGCGAGGGAGCTGTGGAGGGCGGGCTGACGGTGAGCGCGACCGGCACAGGCGAGCAGCTGGCCGCTGGCACGCTCGAGTCGTCCGCCACCGACGACGCGCTCGTCGCGGCCGCTCGGCGCGATCCCGAGGCGTTCGGGCTCCTGTACGAGCGCCACCGCGTCGCCGTCTACCGTTACCTCCGGGCGCGCACGGGCTCCGACGACGCCGCGGCCGATCTGGCCGCCCTGACCTTCGAGCGCGCGCTCGCCTCGCTCGATCGCTTCCGGCCCTCGGGCGCCGGCTTCCCGGCCTGGCTCCTGCGCATCGCGCGCAATGCCGCCATCGACGCCGCCCGCCGCCAGCGCGGCACGCACTCGCTCGACGCGCTGCGGGCCTGGGAGCTCCCCGCGGCTCGCGACGATCCCGAGGGCTCGGCCGTCCATCGCGCCGAGCTCGACGAGC
>JAJYDP010000145.1:0-6626 GCA_021777365.1 Chloroflexota bacterium
CCGCCACTGGCTGGCGACGGTCGTTGGACTCGGCGGGGCCTTGTTGATCGTGGTTGGCGGCGTGTCCCCCGCACACCTGGGTACGAACCTTCTGGGTGACGGATTGGCGCTCGGGAACGTCGTCGGCTCGAGCGCATCCGCGCTCCCGATAATGCCGTTGTTGCGCCGCTACAGTGCGCTGCGTGTTCTGACCTGGGAGATGCTCTTCGGGACCGTCATGCTGCTACCCGTGGCGCTTCCCTCGCTCGTGTCCCAGGACTACGCCCACGTGAGCACGACCGGGTGGGCAGCGCTCGGGTACGCCGTCATCTTCAGTGGGATCGTCACCAACCTGCTCTACTTCACCGCAATCGGTCGGGTGGGACCGTCCCGCGCGGCGCTCTACCAGTACGTACAGACGTTCCTCGCCGTGCTGTTCGCGGTGTTCCTGCTGAACGAGCAGGTCACCCTTGTCCAGCTCGTCGGAGGGGCGATCGTTGTCGGCAGCGTCGTGGTGGGCAGACCCAGGCACTCAGTGCGGAGGGGAATCACGGGGCTGCCGACCGTTGCCGCCATCGACGATGGCGGACCATGAGCAGTGTTTCACCGGCACGGGCTCCCACCTGTGTCCCGTCTATTCCTGCCCTGAGTAGACGATCTCCCCTCCGACCAGAGTCCCGTCGACGGTCAGCATGGCGGCTGCCGCGTCGAAGCGCAGGACGGTCAGATCGGCAGCCATCCCGGCCCTCACGGTGCCCCGCCCCGCGCGGCCGTCCAACCCGAGCAGGCGCACTGGGTTCGTCGAGGCGAGTCGGACGGCGTCCGCGAGCGTGAGTCCCGCATGTCGGACGGCTTGCTCGACGCAGTCGAGCAAGCACGCCGACGACCCGGCGAGGTACGGGGTCCCGAGCAGGTTCACGCGGCCATCGACCATCACCTCGACCTGGCCACCGATGGACGCATAGACCCCCGGCGCGAGGCCGGCGACGTCGATCGCATCGCTGACGAGGACGCTGCGCTCGACGCCCTTGGCGCGGATGACCGTCTGCATGACTGACGGCGGCAGGTGATGACCGTCGAAGATGAAGCCAGCCATCATCCGATCCTCGGCGAGCTGGTCCCAGATGTAGTTGGGGTGGCGCCTGATCATCGCGTGCGCCCCATTGCCGAGGTGGGTCGAGAGGCGCGCGCCCGCATCCGCGGCGGCGCGGATCTGCGTGCTGTTCGCGGCGGTGTGACCCACGGAGGCGATCACGCCATCGTCGGTGATCGCTCTGATGTAGGCGATCGCTCCCTCGTGTTCCGGACTCAGAGTGATGATCCGGATTCGCCCGCCGGCAGCAGCTTGCCATCGCCGATACTCGGCGAGGTCCGGCAGCCGGATGTGCTCGAGTGGGTGGGCACCCCGGGGACCGTCCTCCGGCGAGATGTACGGTCCTTCCACGTGAATGCCGAGAATGGACTTGGCCACCAGGGGGTCGCTCTCGCATGCTGCGGCGATGGCCTCGATGCACCGAACCATGTGGTCCTCGGATTGGGTGCACACGGTCGGGCAGACGCCGGTCACGCCTCGCTGCCAGAGCGCCCGGACCATGCCACTGACCTCGGCAACCGAGGGGTTCGCGGCATTGGCGTCGAACCCCGCGAAACCGTTTACCTGCACGTCGACCAGACCGGGCGCGATCCAGACGTCCGGAGCCGCGTCGCACTCCTCGACCGCCACGATCCGGTCGCCCGCAAGGGTCAGGCAGGCACCGCGCCCGGTTTCGACGAGCCTACCTCGGAGCGTTGAGACCATGGACCAGCCCGCCTTTGCTCACAGGCATGTTGCCCAACAACGAGCCTCTCTGCTCGCCTGGACATGCCGCCGGTCAGGCGGTGACCCAGGAGCCCAATCCACCCGCACGCGAGGGCGGAAGCTGCGGCGCAGGCGCCCGATGCGTCTTCTGCCCCGAGTTGGACTGCCAGCCTCCGGGGTCATGCCCGCAAGGGTACGGCGTGGGATCCGTCCGTGCCAGACGATCTGGAGATCCTCGATCGCGTCGCGGGGGACTCGTTCGTCGTCGGCCTCGCCTACGGGTTCCTCGCGGGCATGCCTGCGGAGGAGGCGGTCGAGTGGGGAGCGGCGCACGGGGCGCTCGCCATGACGACGCCGGGCGAGACCAGCATGGTGGCGCGCGACGAGGTGGAGCGGGTGGTCCGGGGCGGCACGGCGCGCGTGCGTCGCTGAGTCGCCGCGTGCGCGGCTCATGCAGCCGGCTCCCCACCCTGCCCTGTCCCCGGCACCGAGCGGCAGGCGCCACCGGTAGGCGATGATCTCGCCATGCTCGACCATCTGCCCGCGCCCGCCGCGGCGCATGATCCAGGAACTGGCCCATTCGTCCAGACCGTGACCGGGAGGATCCCCGCCAGCCGGCTGGGATTCACGCTGCCCCACGAGCACACCGGCCTCGAGCTCTGGCACATCCAGAACCGCTGGGACTACTGGGAGCTCATCCGGGACGAGGATGTGATCGCCCCCGAGCTCGAGCGGTTCCGGGACCTGGGCGGCGCCTGCCTCGTCGACGTCACCAACCACGGCCTGGGGCGCGACGCGGCCCGCCTGCGCCGCCTCTCGGAGCGGACCGGGCTGCCCATCGTGATGGGCGCCGGCTGGTACCGGCAGGCGTACTACCCACCCGAGGCGCTGATCGACCGCCGACCCGTCGACGACCTGGCCGACGAGCTGATCCGGGAGTTCCACGAGGGCGTGGGCGACACCGGCATCCGGCCCGGGATCATCGGTGAGATCGGCACCGACAAGCCGTGGATGTCCGCCCAGGAGGAGCGGGTCTTCCGGGCGGTCGCGCGCGCTGCGAAGGCCACCGGCATGGCCGTCACCACGCACGCCGCCCAGTCGGCCGTGGGGCTGGTCCAGCTCCGCGTCCTCCTCGAGGAGGGGCTCGATCCGGCCCGGATAGTGATCGGCCATGTCGATTCGTACCCGTACCTCGAGTACCACCTGGCGCTGCTCGAGCGCGGCGCCTCGATCGAGTTCGACTTCCTGGGGATGGACTTCTCGCGCGTGGACGCGGCCATGGAGCCTCGTGGCGCGCAACTCCTGCGGGAGCTGCTCGATCGCGGGCACGTGGATCGCTTGCTGCTCTCCCAGGACGTCTGCCACACGCTGCAGCTTCACGCGTTCGGTGGCAACGGGTACACCTACCTCCAGGAGACGTACCTGCCCCGTCTCCGTGCAGCAGGAGTCCCCGGCGATGCGATCGACCGGATGACCACCCAGAACCCCCGGCGGGTGTTGTCGATCGCGTGAGCCAGGGTGCCCCGGCGTCGCGGCCGCGCGGGACCTGACGATCTGCGTCGGCGGCCGTGACGAACGGGGGGTGGCCGCGGGGCCGACGACGCGCGACGGTCTCGCTGGTCGTCGCGTCCCCCGGCCTGGGTGCCCGAGGGCCGGGGTCGATCATCGTGTGGGTACACGGCACAACGTGGGTGGCGACATGCGGGAGAGCGCACAGCGGTATCACGGGCCGGCCGAACCCGGAGGCGGGGCAGGGCAGCTGTCGGCGACGGGCCGGTGAATCTTCTGCGCCGGGCCGCCCCGGCCGAGCACGTGGAGCCGGCGCGTGTGTGTCTCGAGTGCGGGGTCCCCGCCCCGGCCTCGGGGGGCTCGTTCTGTCGGCGCTGCGGGCTCCCGTACGGGTCGGCACCCCGCCCGTACCGCTCGCCGTCCTGTCCCGTCTGCTACCAGACATCGGCCGACGACGGTCGCTTCGAGTCGCTGGTGGGCGGCGCGCGCGCAGACCTCGTGCGCCACCTCGCCGAGCACGAGCGGCGCCCGGCCGGCGACGACGAGTACCTCGAGAGGCTCCGGGAGGGCGACCTGGCCAGGGTCGGCCGCTGGACCGTCCCGTTCGACCTGCTGCGGCGATACCTCGTCCTCGGCGTCATCGACGGGGGCAGGTCGCGTCGAATCATGCACAACGCGCTGCTGACGGCGATGAGCCAGCTCAGGCGGTGGGGTCCGGACGGCGTGGTCGTGGGCGACCGTCCGGAGCTCGCCGAAGCTCGCGCGAAGCTGGCCGAGGTGATGGAGCGGTATCACCGCCCGACCAGGATGTAGCGGCCCGCCCGAGCCGGCGGGCGCGGGACAGCGATAGCCGGCGGCGACACGCGGACGGCCCTGTCACTGGGTGAGGCGGTACCGTCGCGGCGGCGAGCCGGCGAAGATCCGCAGCAACGCCAGGAGCTGCGGCTCGGTCAGGGGCGCGTGACGTCGCGCCTCGATCCGCCGGTGGATCCCGTGGGCCAGGTCGGCGGCGCGCAGAGAGCGGGCCAGGCGCTCCACCACCACGCCGTCGCCGAGGAGCAGGAGGTCCTCGTCCGGCAGCGCGGCGTGGACCTCCTCGAGGAACGCCCGGAGATGGTCCAGCCGGTGGCCGTCTCGCGCCGAGCGCGGACCGCTGCCCCCGTGGCGCTCACCGCCCCGCTCGGTCACTTGCCCGGTCGACCGATGGTGCGCCGGGACCGTCGACTCGATGCGGCGCCGTTCGGTGGCGTCGGGGCCCACGCGGAGGATCGTCGCGGACGACGCGTCGATCCAGACTGCGGTGACGTGGGAAGTGGCCATCGGTGCGGAACCTGCCATGGCAGTACGCCTCCCCGGAATAGTCGGGACGCTGCCGTCCTTGCCTGCCACACCCTCCTGCGTCGTTCTAGCACCGCCGGTCCCGGGGCACAACGTCCATCGGACCGTCCGTCGGATCGCCGTGCCCGTCGCCGCCACCCGGTGACGGGCCGTTCAACAGGTCACGTGCAGCACCGCGTTCACGTCCTCCGACGGGCACGACCGGATCAGGTCGCAGGCTTCCGCGGTCGGCAGGGTCACGAGCTCGACGCCACGTCGCCGGGCTTCGTCGACGACGTCGCGCATGACGGGCAGGGCGCCCTGTGCCCCCGTCCCGACGATGAGCCGGCGGCCTCCCCACGGGATTGCCTCTGCCGCGGAGAGCGGCGTGTGCCCGTACGTATCGCGATAGGGCCTGGACGGTTTCTTCTTCCGCTTCCGAATGTGGCCGCGCTCGATGACGACATCCTCGTCATAGCGCCGGCCGTCGATCTCGAGGGCTCCGAACCCGAGCAGCCGTGCTTTCATGAGGTCCTCACTCGCTCGCGGCCGGCCAGCGACCCGTCATCCGGGTATCGAACGGCCGCGACTGGGCCCTGTCCAGTCGCATCGTGCCGCTCGGACGTGCTGCGGTGCGCGTGCGCACCGCAGCGTACGCTCCGCCCGTTCCGCCAGGACTGCCGAACGCCTACCATGCTTGCGCGGCCCGGGTGGATCGGAGGGGGCGACGGGCGTGGAGGAGGCGCAGGGATGACGGCACAGGCATGGTCGGCGACGGCCACGGCCCGTCGGGGGCTGGCGAGGGCATTCGTGGTCGCAGCGGCGCTCATGCTGCTGGTTCCGCAGCTGGTTGCCGCCGGTGGATCGACCTTCACCGCCCCGCGGACCCTCGGGTTCACCGCGGGGGACGACTGGGAGCCCGCGATCACGGCCGATGCTCACGGACACGTGTACGCGATGTGGACGCACTACGGGGCAGATCCCGCATGTCCCGGCTGCGGGAGCCCCCACAGCGAGATCCAGGTCTCGTCTGACGGCGGCAAGACCTGGTCGTCGCCGCGGCCGCTCTATCCCACCACGACCCGGGAGGACGACCCGCAGATCGTCGTGGATCCCGTGAGCGGCACCACCGTCTACGCCGCCTTCATGCTGAACAACAAGGCGAGCGAGATGGTCCTGCGCTCGGACGACTTCGGGCAGACCTGGACGGCCGCACTGGTGGAGACGCTCCAGAAGGGGATCGACAAGGACATCCTGGCCGTGCGAGGCGACGACGTCTACGTCGCGTTCCACTCCGGCCAGATGATCTTCGTCTCCGCGTCGCACGACGGGGGCGCCACCTGGACGCTGGACCGGCCGATTCAGAACACGAACTCCCAGTACGGCTACTCGCTGGTGAGTGGCGGCGCGGTGGACAGCCACGGCACCGTCTACTTCGCCTGGGAGGGCTACCTGCAGAACGGCAAGGCCGCCAGCGCCGCCAACCTGTACGTGACGCGCTCGTCGGACGGCGGCGCCACATGGACCACGTCGCCGGTCGCCTTCTCGCAGGCGGTCCTGCCCTGCGGCTGCGGAGGGTGGAACTTCTGGGGGCCGCAGATGGCGCTGGCCGTCGACGGTCGCGACCGGGTCTACGTGCTGTACAACGCGGCCAGCGTGCAGTACGGCGTGGGGCGCGCGTATCTCGAGCGCTCCGACGGCGGCGGTTCCACCTGGAGCGCCCCCACCGACGTGTCCCTGGCGCCGGCCGGGTCGAACAACGCATTCCCGGCGATGGTCGCCCGGGCAGATGGAGACGTGCGCATCGCCTGGATGGATGATCGCAACGGCCACGACGTGGGCGCCAACGACCCCGACGCGCGCTGGAACACCTGGTACCGGACCTCGACGGACGGCGGCGCGACGTGGTCGCCGGAGACGCGGCTCTCGCAGTACGTGCCCGGGTACGGCTACGCGTCTGCCACGCCGGCCGGCGGGTACCTCCAGCCGTACGGCGACTACTTCGAGCTGACCGTCGACGGTG
>JAJYDP010000145.1:6636-9698 GCA_021777365.1 Chloroflexota bacterium
AGCTACGCCGGCCCCGGCAACGTGTGGTACGCGCGCGGTCCGAAGTCCTGAGCGAGGGACGCAACACGCCAGACGCCATCGTCGTCGGGTCCGGCCCGAACGGACTGGCGGCCGCCATCACGCTTGCCCGCGCCGGCAGGTCCGTGGTCGTCTACGAGACCCGCGACACACCCGGCGGTGGCATGCGGAGCGCCGAGCTGACCCTCCCCGGTTACACGCACGATGTCTGCTCGACGATCCAGGGCCTCAGCGTCGCATCGCCCTTCTTCCGCGAGCTCGACCTGGCGCGCTCGGGGATCGAGCTCGTCCAGCCTGGGGCACCGCTCGCTCACCCCCTGGACGGCGGGCGCGCGGTGCTGCTCGAGCGCTCCGTGGCCGCGACCGCCGGTTCACTGGCAGCGGCGACGGGCGCCGCAGCGGCCGGGATCCACGATCCCGCGGCCTACCGGCGCCTCCTCCACCCGCTCGTCCACGATGCCGGCGAGATCATGCCCCTGGCGCTGGGACCGATCGCGCGCCTCCCGCCGCACCCCGTCTCGGCGGCCCGCTTCGGGATCTCCGCGATGCGGTCCGCCGCCGGGCTGGCGCACACACACTTCACGGGCGACGCGGCCCCTGCGCTGATCGCCGGCCTCGGCGCACACTCGATGGTCCCGCTCGGTCAGCCGGCCACGGCGGCGTTCGCGCTCGTGCTGGCGATCACCGCCCACGTCGATGGCTGGCCCGTGGTCCGCGGCGGCACGCAGCGACTGGCCGATGCGCTCGCCGCGGAGCTCCGCCGGCTGGGCGGCACGATCCTCACGGACCATCCGGTCACCGCGCTCGCCGAGCTCCCGCCCGCACGGGCCATCCTCTTCGACACGAGCCCCCGGGCGATGGCATCCATCGCGGGAAGCCGACTGCCGGCCGGCTACCGGCGACGTCTGGAGCGCTTCCGGTACGGACCGGGCGTCTTCAAGCTCGACTGGGCGCTCGACGGCCCCATCCCCTGGCGGAACGACGGAGTCGGACGCGCCGGCACCGTCCACCTCGGGGGCGCGATGCCGGAGATCGTCCGGTCCGAGGACGATGTCGCGCATGGGCGGCACCCCGAGCGACCCTTCGTCATCCTCGTCCAGGCGACTCGGTTCGACCCCTCGCGCGCGCCGCAGGGCCGGCACACCGGCTGGGCGTACTGCCACGTTCCCGGCGGGTCGACGGTGGACATGACTGACCGGATCGAGGCGCAGGTCGAGCGCTTCGCCCCCGGCTTCCGGGACCGGATCCTCGCGCGCTCGGTGCGCGGGCCCGCGGACCTCGAAGCCTACGACCCCAACTACGTCGGTGGCGACATCAATGGCGGGCTGCAGGACCTTCGGCAGCTGTTCGCCCGGCCGGTCGCCCGGCTGGACCCCTACGCGACGCCGGCCCGGGGCATCTACCTCTGTTCGTCGTCCACGCCGCCGGGCGGCGGCGTCCACGGGATGTGCGGCGTCTTCGCGGCGCGGTCCGCGCTGCGACGCGAGTTCGCCGGCCGCGACTGACCGCCGCCGGGCAGTCGCCGTCAGTGCCGCAGCTTCTGCTCGAGATACCGGCCCGTCGCCCTGAGCGCCGCGTCAGCGGAGCGAAACACCGGGATGCCGCGCTCCTCGATCGCCTGCGCCATCGGGTCGTAGAGGGCGCCACTGTCGATCGACACCACGATCGGCTTGTCCGTGTCCGGGAGCACCCGCGCGAGGCGGTTCGGCAGGCTCCCCTCCGACGCGATCTCGCCGGGCAGCGTGGCGGTCGCGGCGGTGAGCGGGACGGTCGAGCAGAGCACCACGTCGACGCCCGGGTCAGCGAGGAAGGCGCGCAGGGCATCCTCGTGCACCTCGTCGTCCGCCATGGGAGTCAGGTCGAGCGGGTTGCGCACGTCCACGAGGGAGTCGGCCCGCCCCTTCGCGAGCGCCGCCTGCAGGCTCGCCCGGGTCCGGGGTGCGATCTCCGCCAGCTCCAGGTTCCAGCCCTCCCCGCGCAGCGCGTCGGCCATCCCCACCGCCTCGTACCCGGCGTTCGACATCGCCGCCAGCCGGCGGCCGCGCCAGGCCCGCTGCCCCATCATGGCGCTGATCCTGAGCAGGCCGAGGAACTCGTCGAACGTGCCGGCCACGAGGCCCCCAGCCTGACGGACAATCGCCTCGCACACGTCGTAGTCCCCGGCGATCGACGCCGTGTGCCCGCTGGTGGCATGCCTGCCCTCGGCCGTGCGGCCCGCCTTGTAGAAGACGACGTCACGACCGTCGCCGGTGATCTCGCGGACGGCCCGCGCGAACGCCAGGCCGTCGCCGTCCCGGAAACCCTCCACGTAGACCGCCAGGCAACGCACCTCCGGGTCGTCCGCCAGGTGGCGAGCCCAGTCGCCGATGGTCAGGTCGACCTGGTTGCCGGTGGAGATCGAGTAGCGCGGGCTGAGCCAGGGAAGCCTGCTGAGGCGCGTGATCATGAACGCGCCCGACTGGCTGACGATCGCGACGTTCGACGGCCCCTCGGCGCGAACCGGCAGCTTGGCCCGGGGGATGAACAGGGTGTGGTACCGGCCCGGCCGCGAGACGATGCCGAGACAGTTGCCGCCGTTCACGACCAGCGGCAGCTGCCGCTCTCGGCCGCGTTGCACTGCCGCGCGCAGGCGCCCCTCCAGGACCTCACCGCCCGCCTTCTCCGCCATGCCTCCGGGGATCACGATGACGCCGACCGCCCGGTCGCGCTCGACCAGCTCCTCGATGACCTGGGGCACCTGGTCGGCCGCCAGCGCCACGATGAAGAGGTCGACGCGCTCGGGCAGGTCGCCGATGCCGCGGACGCAGGCCACCCCGTCGATCTCGGCGCAGTCGGGACGCACCACGTACAGGCGGCCCGCGTCGAATCCCGCCGCCCTCACGTTGTCCAGGATGACCCGGCCCGTGTTCATGCCCCTGGCCGACACGCCGACGATGGCGATGCTCCGTGGGTGCAGCACCGCGCCAAGGGATGCGAGCGGTCGTGCCGTAGGCAGCGAAGATCGTGGCCGGAACCTGAGCAGGCCGTCGAGGGCGACCAGCTCG
>JAJYDP010000146.1 GCA_021777365.1 Chloroflexota bacterium
GGCGGCCAGGGCAAGATCCTGGTGCAGCCGGGCGCTCACCGGGCGGTGGGCGATCCCGTCCAGGAGCCGCGTCGTGAGCAGCAGCCCGTAGAGCACGGTGCAGGCGAGGGCGAGCCACGCGAGGAGCCCCGTGATGCGCACCCCGGACCAGGCGAGCCTGCCCGGGGCGAGCGCCGCCGCGGCGCCCAGGAGGCGCGCCCCCGCCGGGAACGAGCCGCCGATCACGGCACCCGCGACGACGGCGAAGACTGCCCAGCCGACGAACCGCAGGGGACGCGGCAGCCGGCGGTAGGCCCGCGGCACGCGGCGTCCGGGTCGCGTGCGCAGCTCCCGCCGTTCGTACGTCACGTCCACGTCAGGCCGCCCCGTCGCGCGCGAGCAGTGCCAGCGTGGAGGGCAGCGCCAGCACCTCGCCCCGATCGGTGAGCAGCACCGCTCCCGCGATGCGCTCTCGCTCGAGCAGCGCGAGGGCCTCGACGGAGCCGGCGATGACCGCTGCCTTCGCCATGACCTCTGCGTCCAGGGCCGTGCTGCACACGACCGTCGCCTGCACGACATCGGTGACGGCGGGGGCCGCCGTGCGCGGGTCGATCAGGTGGTGGCGGACGGTGCCCGCAGGTCCCCAGTGATGCACCGACGTGCCCGACGTTGCCACGCCCCACTGCGCGGGGTACGCGGCCGCCGGGGCGGCGAGGACGAGCGTGGCAAGCAGCGCCCCGGGATCCCGCGGATCGCCCACCCCGATCGGCCACGAACGGCCCGGGGCGGCCCGCACGGCCAGGTCCCCGTCGGCGTCGACGACGGCACTCGGCCAGGCCGACAGGAGCGCGAGTGCCCGGTCGGCGATCCAGCCCTTGGCGATGCCGTCGAGATCGAAGCGAACGTCCGGCGGGCGGCGCACGGACGCGCCCCCGCGGCGACCGCGCACGATCGCCCACGTGCCCGGGCCTGTGGCCGTGCCGGTCACCGGCACGAGCCCTTCGGCCGCCAGTCGCGCACCGAGGAGCGTGATGTCGACGAGGCCTTCGCCGCGCTCGCAGGCCTCGCGGCCGGCCTCGAGGATCGCGCCGAGCGTCGGACGCACGAGCACCGCCGTCCCGCCGGCGTCGTTCAGCCGGCTGATGTCGGACGTCGCGAGGCGCCGGCTGAGTCGGTCAGCCCAGCGGCGCGCCCGCGCGATGGTGCGGGCGCCGTCGCGACGCGCGGTCTCGCGGTCCTCGGCAGCGTCGAGGTGCACCCCGAGCCGGCCGCCCATGGCACTCGCCACGACGGAGACCGGCGCAACCGGTATGGCCGCGATCTGCCGGTGTGCCCGCTTGGCGGAGACGGCCGCGGCGTTCACGGAAGCACCGTCCCCGACTGGGTCGTGCGCACGACCACGGTCTGCTGGGATGGAGCCGGGACGCGCGTGACGATCGTGATCGGCTTCGGCGCCTTCGCGTCGATCACCGTTGCCCCGGGCGGCGGGGACTGGCCGGGGGCGAGCTGGACGTACCGCACGGCTCGCTGCCGGGCCACGGTCGCAGGACGGACGGCCGAAGCGCCGGCCGGTGGAGCGACCGGCGTCGCCGGTGCCACGATCGCGGTGACGAGCGCCGACGCCGCCGCAAGCCCGCCCACGCCCAGGGCCAGGCGCGCGGGCCGCGGATCCGGCCGGGCCGCGCCCGCGTCGTCCCGAGGACCAGGAGCGGCAGGAGGCCGCGCCGCCATCAGTCGCCACCTCCGTCGTGCTCGCCGCCCGGGCCGTCGGACCCTTCGCCGGCCTCCCCGCCGGGGCCCGGGACCGTGACGTGCACCACCTTCGGTGCTGCCGGAGGCGCGGTCTGGGTAACGTGGATGACCCGGGGTGACGGTGCCGGCCGGACATAGACGATCTCGGGCGGCAACGAGGGTGCTGCGGTCGGGGTGACGGCCGAGGCGATCGTCGGTGACGCGGCGCCGCCCGGCGCGGAGCCGTGCGCGGCGAGGTACCCGTCGACCGCGAAGGTGCCGCCGATGGAGAGGATCGCGGCGAGCGCGGCGGCTGCCAGGCCCACGCGATGGACAGAGGGGTGCATCGAAGGTTCCCCGTGCGTGCGCCCATGGGTCGGACGCGCCGCGAACCCTACCGGGCGAACCCGCGGGCGCGGTTGGGACGAGGATGTGAATCCTCACATCCCCGGAGGGCGGCCACGGGGGGTGCGCGGGGCTCAGCCGGCAGCCGGGCCGCCGGGCGGGTCGGTGGGCTGCCGCAGGGGCACCGTCACCGTGAACCGCGCCCCACCCCGGGGAGCGTCGTCCACCGCGATGCTGCCGTGGTGCTGCTGGACCAGTGAGCGCGCCACCGCGAGCCCCAGTCCCGTTCCTTCGCCGCGCCTCCGTTTCGAGCCGCCCACCTGCGCGAACGGCTCGAAGATGCGCGCGCGGTCTGCCGCGGGGACGCCGGGCCCCCGGTCGCTCACCGAGATGCGGGCATGGTCGGCCGAGCGCTCCAGTCCCACCACGACGGGCGTTCCGGGGGGTGAGTGCCGCGTGGCGTTGTCCAGCAGCACGAGCAAGGCCTGGATCAGGCGGTCTCCATCCCCCAGCACCGGCAGCGGGGGTGGCGGGTCCGGGGTCACCTCGATCACGCAGCCCCGGTCGGCCGCCAGCGGCCCCATCCGCGTCGCGGCATCCACGGCCAGCGCCGCCAGGTCCAGCGGTTCCGGCCGCAGTGCTCCCGGGTCGGCACGCGAGGTCGACAGGGTGAGGAGCCCGGCGACCAGCCGGCCCAGTCGATCGGCTTCCGACACGATGGTGCCGACCAGCGGCAATCCCTCGTCGCGCACCAGCCCCTCGCGCTCCAGGACCTCGCCCGAGGCGCGGATCAGCGCTGCCGGCGTCCGCAGTTCGTGGGAGGCGGCCGCCGCGAACTGCCGCTCGGTGGCGAAGGCGGCCCGGATGGGGACGAGGGCGCGGTCGGTCACGAGCACGGCCAGCAGCGCTGCGCCGATCAGGCCGGCGAGCGCAACCAGGGCGATCGTGCGCACGATGTCGGCGACCTGCTGATCGTGCAGCGCGAGGACCAGGCCTGCCTGCACGGCCCCGACCGGACCGCCCCCGTCCCGCGGGCGGATCGCCAGCGTGAGCAGGCGGACCGGTACGCCGCCGGCCCTCACGGTGCGCAGATCCGTGCCGTGCGCCAGGGCCGCCGCGAGTGCCGCCCGGTCGGGAAGCCCCGCCAGGTGCACGCCCCTGACGTTCTGGAGCACTTTCCCCGAGCTGTCGAGGACGAGGGCGAAGGAGTCGGCGGAGCCGACCGGCTCGTCGCCCCCGGCTCCCTCGTCCGCGCCGCCGCCAGCGGCCGGGAGCTGTCCCTCGAGCGAAGTCAGGACCGCCTGCGCGGTCGACCGCAGCGCTCCGTCGCTGCCGCTGTCCAGCTGGGCGATCGCGACGACCGCGGTCGCGATCGACATCGCGACCAGCAGGCACGCGATGAGCGCGAGGGTCCAGAGCGTCAGCCGGCGGCGCGTCGTCGCGATCACCGGCTCGGCCGGATCGGCCATCGCTCAGTCCCGCTCGCGCAGGGTGTATCCCACGCCGCGCACGGTGCGGAGGCGTCCGGATCGGCCGAGTTGGCGGAGCTTGCGGCGCAGGTAGGAGACGTACATGTCGACGACGTTCGAGTAGACGTCCGGCTCCGCACCCCAGACCGCATCGAGGATCTGCTGCCGCGTGAGGACGCGGCCGGCGTTCCGGATGAGATAGACCAGGAAGGCGAGCTCGCGGGCGGTGAGTTCGACGCTGGCGGATCCGACGCGCGCCACGTGGCGCTCCTCGTCGATCTCGAGATCGCCGGCGGCGAGTCGCGGCGCCTCCGCGGTCGGACGTCGCTGCAGGGCGCGCAGCCGCGCCAGCAGCTCGGCGAATGCGAACGGCTTGGTGAGGTAGTCGTCGGCCCCGGCGTCCAGGCCGTCCACCCGATTCTCGACCGACCCGAGCGCCGTCAGCATCAGGACGGGCGTGCGGTTGCCCCGCGCCCGCAGCAGCCGGATCACCTCCGTGCCGTCCAGATCGGGCAGCATGCGATCGAGGACGATCGCGTCGTACGTGCCGGACCGGGCGAGGCCGAGTGCGGTCACGCCATCGTCGGCCAGATCGACCGCGTGGTGTTCCGCCACGAGGACGCGGCGGATCAGCTCCGCCATCCGGGATTCGTCTTCGACGACGAGGACGTGCATCGCGCCATGGTCAGACCGCCACGGGCCCGCGTCAACGGCCGCGCGGAAGGTCCGGCCGGAGGCGAGTCGTGGGGGGAGAGGGCGGAGGTTGGTCCGCGGGGGCCGCTTCGGGCCGGCCGAGCAGAAACCCCTGTGCCAGCCTCACGCCGGCCTTTCGCAGGAAGCCGAGCTCGCCCGGGGTCTCGACTCCCTCGGCGATCAGGCGGCAGCCGACCTGCCGAGCGAAGTTGAGCATCCCGATCACCAGGGCCTGGCGGCCGGGATCGGCATCGATGTCCGCGATGAGCGAGCGATCCAGCTTCACGAACTGCGGGCGAAGCTCGACCACGTGGTGGAGGCTCGCGAAGCCCGCGCCGGCGTCGTCGACCGCGAGCATGCGCCGCGGTCCGAAGCGCGCGACGGCGCCGCGCACCTGTGCGTAGTCGTCGATCACCGCGTGCTCCGTGATCTCGACGACCAGGTACCGGTGCGGGCCGCTGGATTCCGGGATCCGGCGCTCGCGCGCGAACTCGGGGGAGACGTTGATGTTGAGGAAGGCCGACCTGGGCAGTCGTTCGGCCTCGGTCAGGGCCCGGCGGAGCGTCGCCTCCTCGAGGTCGAGGCCCATGCCCGCTGCCGCGGCCTCGGCGAAGCGAGTGTCCGGACGGGCACCGTTGTCGAACCGGGTCAGCGCCTCGTAGCCCACGACGGTGCCCCGGACGTGATCGACGATCGGCTGGAACACCGGGTGGAACGCGCCCTGCGCGATGACGCGCCGGATGGACGACCGGACCCGCGACAGCTCGGTGCGCTCGGCGACCGCCGGACCGAGGACGGCGCCGGCGACCTCGGCGAACTCCGCCAGGCTCGGCAGGTAGGTCGTCAGTCGGGCGACGGCGTCATCGGCCGCGGACGTGACGGCCAGCAGCCCGATCAGCTCGCCCGCGGCGTGGACCGGCGCGTACGCGGTGCCGCGGACGCCATGGTCGCGGAAGGCGCCGTTGTATGGATGCCACGGCCGATCGGTCCAGGCTTCCACCCAGGGACCCGCGGCGGCGCGCTCCCGCAGGACGCCCGTGCGCCGGCGCGGCAGCGTCCGCCTCCCGGGCGAGTCGCCCTCGGCCATGACCATCGCGAGTGAGGTCGCGCGCCCGTTCAGCCCGAACAGCAGCAGGTCCGCGCTGACGGTGTCGGCGAGCGTGACGACCTGCGTGCAGATTCCCTCTGCGGTCTCCTCGGGCGACGACTGCACCGGCAGCCGGCGGAGCGTGTCGGCGATCAGCGCGCGCTCCCGCTGCAGTCGGGCCTCCCGCGTCTCCAGTTCCCGCTCCCTGGTCACGTCGTGGTGCACGGCCACGTAGTGGCTGATGGCACCTTCGTCGTCGCGGATCGGCGAGATCGATTCGGTGTCGAGGAAGTAGGCGCCGTTCCTGGCGCGGTTGACGAACTCCGCGACCCACGGCTGGCCGGCCACGAGCGTCGCCCACATGGCCCGGTAGAAGGCCTCGGACTGGTGCCCGCTCTTCAGGATGCGGGGGTTCTGGCCGAGCACCTCGTCCCGCGTGTAGCCCGTCATCTGCTCGAAGGCGGGGTTGACGTACTCGATCCGGCCATCGGCGCGGGTGATGACGATGGCGTCGTGGGACTGCTCGACTGCGGCAGCCAGCCGGGTCGCCTGGGCTTCGGCCGCGATCCGCTCGGTGATGTCGAGGCTGACGATGCCGATGAAGCCCGGCGTGCCCGGGATCGCGAACCGCTCGATGCGCCACCAGCGCGGCCCGTCGGGGCCGTCGATGCGCTGTTCGACCTCGACCGGCCGGCCGGTGCGCCGGACCTCGGCGTCCGCGGCGGCGAACGGCGCTGAGCGCCCGGGGGAGAGCAGCTCCGCGTCGGAGCGGCCGCGCCAGTCGATGGACCCGAACCCGTTCGACGCGGCGGCTCGGTCGTTCATCCAGACGTAGCGGCCGGTCCCGTCCTTGATCATCGCGGCGAGCCCCGGGAACTGCATGAACGCGCGGAAGCGATCCTCCCGGCGCAGCAGCTCGCCGAGCGTCGCCCCCAGGCGCGCCACCACGAGGAGCGACATGATGGTCGAGACGGACAGCGTGATGGCGAGGTCCGGAGAACGACCGAGCGCGTGCGCGGCCCCGGCGGTCAACGGGGGCAGCAGGACCGCCGTGCCGAGCAGGACGACGCGCCAGAGCCGCCTGGGATCCTGCGCCTCCGGGGGCGGCTGCAGCGACGCCATGGACGGATGGAGTGCGGCGAGGGCGAGGGCGACGTAGCCGAGGATCCAGCCCGCGTCGCCCGGCGTGCCCGCCATGTAGGTGCCGCCGATGACGCTTGCCCCGTAGTGGGAATCCGAGACCAGGAAGAGGACGAAGCCCGCCACCAGCAGCCAGGCGCTCGGTGCGCGGCGATGGTGGAGCGCGAGGGGCACGAGGCCGGTGACGATCGCGATGTCGAACGCCGGGTACAGCCCGGAGACCCACAGCAGGCCGGTCCCGGTCCGCGAGCCCGCGCCGAGCGAGACGGACCAGAGGACGAACCCGTACCCGAGCCCGGCGATGACGGTGTCGAGGATGCGCCCCACGCTGAAGGTTCCCGGGCGCTGGACCAGCCCGAGCAGCGCGATGCCGAAGCACAGGTACCCCAGCAGGTACGCGATGTCGGCATAGGAGGGAAACCGCCGGGTCTGGAGGACCCAGCCCCACGTCGCGTCTCCGATCGCCCACAGGGCGAGCCCGGCGCACAGCCACAGCCAGGGGGCACGCGGGACGGGCCCGTAGCGCGACACGCCGAACCCCACGGCGACCGTGGCCCCGACGGAGAAGAACGCGAACAGGTGGACGGAGACGGCCGGGTCGCCGAGCGTGAGATAGCGGACGGTGCCGGCCACGCCGAGCAGCAGCGCCGCCAGGACCGGGAGCGTGGGGGCGGCCGTGGCAATCCGGGCGGTGCGCGTGGCCATGGTTGTGCTGCCTCGATGGGCCGGCCCCCGATCATCCCACGCACCGGCGCGGCGCGGCCTACCCGAACGGACTACCCGGGAGCACGGTGATCGAGCAGGGACGTCACCGCAAGGGGATCCGAGCCTCCGCCGACCGGGCACGATCCCGCCGGCGGCTCACGGTCGGCGATGGTGCAGTCTGGTACCACCGGCGCCCTCGCGTGGGCCTGTTGCGCGGGCTGACTCCGGGGTGCGCCCGTGGGATCGTCTGCGTGGTGTTTCTCGAGCCGCAGGGGGTCCCCATGCCGCGCGTCACGCGCCCGCCGTGGAGCGGCCGCATCGAATGGTCGACGGCGTCGGGGCGTGCGGACGCGGCGTCCGTCGCGTCGTGCCTGCAGCAGGGCGGTGACGGCCGATGGTGAGGAACCGTCCCCTGCTCGTCCACACGCGTCGCGTCTCGACCGCGCTCGGCTGGTGGACGGCCCTCTCCATCGTGACCGGCGCGGCCGTCCTCGCGTGGGCGACGCTCCGGCTCCCGATCACGTCCGCCATCGCCATCGATCCCGGTGCCTCGACCGTCATGTCGACACAGGCCGGCCTGCTGTTCTGGATCGTCCTCGGCCTCGGCGGGTCGCTCCGTCCGGCCTCGCTCGAGGGACACGCGGTCCTCACGATGCACCTGCCGTTCATCGTCGCCGCCATGCTGCTCGGCGGCCCCGTGGCGGGGGGCTGGGTCGCGTTCGTGTCGACGATCGAGCTGCGCGAGCTGCGCGAGGTTCCCTGGTACGGGACGCTCACGAACCACGCCGTGCACGCCACGGCGGCCGTCCTCGGCGGGCTCGCCGCCGTCGCCACGAGAGACGTCGCGGCCGGCATCGCGGCTCCGCAGGCGGCTGCGCTCGCCGCGGCGCTTGTCGGTGCGCTCGTCGTGGCGGCCCTGACGATCGGGCACGCTGCGGTCACGGTCGCGCTCCGGGAGGGGCTGGGCGTACGGGAGGCGCTCGCCCTCTTCGGCAGCGCCTGGCAGCGGACGATGGTGGCCGAGATCGTGCTCGCCTGGCTGCTCGCGTTCGTCTACGCCGCGATCGGCTGGTGGGCGGCCCTGACCTGCGCCGTGCTGGGCGTGTTCGTGTGGGAGGCGCACGAGGGACGGGAACGGGCGATCCACGACGAGATGACCGGGCTCCTGAACCGGCAGGGCGCGCTGGCCGAGCTGCGGAGCGCGGTGGCGCGGGCGCGACGATCCGGCGCGGCGAGCCTCCTCGTGGCGCTCGACCTCGACGGCTTCAAGGCGGTCAACGACACGTATGGCCACGACACGGGCGACGAGGTGCTGCAGGTCGTGGGGGAGCGGCTGCGCGCGGCGCTGCGAATCGGGGACGCGGCGGCGAGGATCGGCGGCGACGAGTTCGCGCTCGTCCTGCCCGGGGTCCCCGACGAGGCCGCCGCATTCGGACTCGCGGAGCGGCTCCTCTCCATCCTCGGCGAGCGCGTCGCCGTCGGCGGGCACGACGTCGCGATGAGCGCGTCGCTTGGCCTCGTCCTCGTCGACAGGGACGCGACGGGATCGCTGCGCGACCTGCTCTCCGGCGCAGATCGGGCGATGTACGAGGCGAAGCGTGCCGGCGGTGGGATCCGGATCGCGACTGCAGGGGGCGTGGGCGGCCCGGGCTCGCCGGCCCGGCGCTCCCGATCCGACGCGGGCGGGCTGCCACCGCCGGGACCGGCGCAGGCGACGCCGGGCCGTCCCGACTGACCGAGCGGGTGGCACTCGAGGCTCGCGACCCGGCGGCGCGGCCGCGGCGCACGGGTGCTCGCGCTACCGCCCCGGCGTCGCGCGCGCGGCACGATTGGAGCGGCTATCCGGCGCGCGGCGTTTCCGGCGTGGACGCGGCGGCAGGCGCGGCGTGCTGGTCGGCGGGGTGTGCCCAGGCCGCGACCGGAGCGGCCCGTCCGAACCAGTAGCCCTGGGCGAAATCGACCCCGAGCGTCGCGAGGCTCCCCGCCTCGGCCTCCGTCTCCACGCCCTCGGCGACGAGGCGGCACCCGGCCGTGCGCGCGAAATGTTGCATGGCGGTCACCATCGCCTGCCGTCCCAGGTCGGCATTCACCCCGCGGATCAACCCGAGGTCGAGCTTCACGAAGTCCGGTCGAAGCTCGACGATGTGGCCGAAGTTCGCGATGCCCGCCCCCGCGTCGTCGACCGCCGTCCGCACCTCGTCGCCGAGCCGCCCGATGGCCTCTCGCAGGGCGTGGTAGTCGCTCACCGCTTCGTGCTCGGTGATCTCCGCGACGATCGGCCGGTCGGCCTGCGCCAGCCGTTCGCGGATCGGATCCGGGTCGGCAAGCAGGCGCGGAGAGAGGTTCACGTCGAGCCAGCGGCCGGCCGGCAGGCCCCGGGCCGCCTCGAGCGCGGCCACCAGCGTCGCGAGCTCCAGCTCGGCGCCGAGGTCGACGATCCATGCGTCGGCGAACCGGTGATGGGGTGGCGTGCCGTCGGCGAACCGGGTCAGCGCCTCGTA
>JAJYDP010000147.1 GCA_021777365.1 Chloroflexota bacterium
TGGTCTCCTCTGCGACTTGCAGGGTCAGCTTTGGAGCCTACGCCGTCTTCGCTTCTCCAGCGGTCTCAGGACGCCACCCCCGAGCCGGCCGGAGACGGGGAAGCCGGCCACGTAGTGTGCCGTCGGCCGGGAGGCTTCGATGGCCTGCCTGCCCACCCCGGACACGACATCGGGCCCGGGTTCGTGCCGCCGCATGCCGGCCGTCACCGTCTCGTACCGCGCGTACAGCGTCCGATCGTACAGCGGCCGATACGGTGAGTCCGGGTTCGCGAAGATCGCCCGCGCATCGGCCTCGACCGTGGCCTGGGACCGGCTACTGATGTTCCCGGGTTCCACCAGCACCACCGCGATGCCGAAGGGCGCCAGCTCCAGGCGCAGCGCATCGCTCAGGGCCTCGAGGGCGAACTTCGACGTCGAGCAGGGCAGAGCCCGCGTTGTTGACCAGGAGGTCGATGCGGCCGAGCCGCTCGAGGACGGCATCCACCGCCGCGTGGATCGACTCCGGCTCGGACCAGCTCTTCCGCCAGATCGCGCCCGATCCTGCTCGGACAGTCCGTGATCAGCACCACGCTGGCCGCCGCATTGCCTCCTGGTGCTGCCTCAACCACCGGGGGGGCTCAGTGGCCGAACATCGGCTGCGGAGGCCAGCGCAGCCAGACCAGCGCCACCAGGACCGCGACATTCACGCCCACGGCGGCCAGGGTGTTGAAGGTCGGCCACGTGCCGATGAAGAGCACGATGCCGAGCAGCGAGACGATGGCGGCGACCACCGCCAGCGGCCGCCACGCCTCGGCGGGAACCGCGATGCCCCAGAAGGCGAGGGCTGCTGCGACGAAGCCGACCAGGGACAGGATCCAGAACATGCCGGCCAGCGTGGTGGCCGTGTCGGCCGGGAGCGACGGGGCGAGCCACGACCGGGCGCCGAGCCAGCCACCCGTGTTCGAGCCGGGGCGCAGGCGGATCCACACCAGCGCCCCGAGCGCGCCGCCGTGGCCGAGGCCGTGCAGCGTGAGCGCTCCTGCGATGATGAGCTTGATCATCTGGTCAGACACGTTCGTGCTCCTTCGAGTTGTCTAACTGCCCAGGTCAAGGCGCCGTGGCCCTTCCGTCTCTTGTTGCCTGCCACCGGGCCGGTCCCTCTTCGAACGGCTCGATCCGGAAGACGGGGTGATCGGCCGGGTCCGGGAGGGCGGCGAAGAACTCGCGGGCGCGCCAGCCCATCCGGTGGCGATACGCGTCCACCACCCGATCGTGCTCGGCGCCATGCACCTCCACCGCACGAAACGGCTCGCGCGTCCGGCCGCGCGCAGCTCGCCCTCGCCCGTGGCTCGCAGGTTGCGCACCCAGTGCGTCTCGCCCCCGCCGGAGACGAGGTAGCGCACGCCCTCGAAGTCGAGCGCGGGCACGGGCGTCCGGATGGGGCGGCCAGTGCGTCGACCGCGCACCGTGAGTGTCGGGCCGCCGAGCCAGACGGTGATCGGGTTTACTACGCGGCGCATGACGAGTGGCGACGGTACGTACGCCCGAGCGCGGGTATCGATCTCGCTCATCTCTTCCTCACTCCTCGACATCGGAAGTCCATCCCACGGCCGCGTCCGATCAGGCAACCGACGAGCCGAGTCCGCCGCGAACCCCGGCCGATGCCACATACGGGCGCGGCGGGCGGCCGAGGCCGACGAGCCCGCGCGCGACCCGCACGTACCAGAACCAGAGCAGCACGACCGAGCCGACGGCCATGGCGATCCCCACGCCGGGCACGAAGAGGCCGAGCCCAAGGACGCTGGCGACGATGACAACCCAGGCGGCCAGGTGCAGGCCCCGCCAGCGGCGATCGCTGGCCTCCGGATACGACTCAATCGCTGGCATCGGTTCCCTCCCTGGCGGACGCATCGGCGCGTCCCTGGCCGCCGCGCTCCACAGTGGGCGGCGCGAGACGTTCGACGCTGATGAGTTCGAGGCCCCGGTCCCGCAGGCGGGACAGGAGCCCGTACAGCGCCGCCTGATCGACCGCCGTGAACAGCAGCACCGAGTGGCCGCCTGGCTCGAGCTGGAGTTCGTCGCAACCGAGGGCCCGGGCGGCTCGACGGCCGAGGTGGCCGGTGACGCGGATCTCGAAGCGGTGCATGGCCCGATGGTCGGTCCACAGCTCCGCCAGCGCGCCTCGCGAAAGGCCGGTCTTGCGGGGCGCCGCGACCCCGCCGAAAGGCAGGGACCTGGACGGGTACCGGTCGGGGCGGGTGACATTCAGGAGCGTCCCGCGGCGCCAGCGACGCGACGGAACCGCGGGCGGACCGACATTCGACTCCGCCGCGGCAGTGCTCAGGCGAGGCCGAGCCGCTGTGCGCGCAGGATGGCCTGCGTTCGGCTCGTGGCGCCGAGCTTGGCGAGGACGTGTCCGACGTGCCACTTGGCCGTCCCGAGTGATACGACAAGGGACGACGCGATTTCCGCGTTGCTCGCCCCCTCCGCCATCAGCCTCAGGACGTCGAGCTCGCGGGCGGTGAGCGCCTCCAGGAGCGCGCCGTCCGCGTCCCGCGAGGCCG
This sequence comes from Chloroflexota bacterium, assembly GCA_021777365.1. The sequence goes on from JAJYDP010000147.1 coordinate 2,544, forward strand.
ACGATCCCCGGACAGGCGCCTGTGCCGCGGCGCGGGTCGGCCCACCGGCGCACGCCTCGATCACCTCGTCGACGAACGCGGGCGCCGCCCTGCGGACGAGCGGCAGGAGATGGGCGACTGACGCCCCGTCGTCCACGAAGCGCCGGACGTAGCCGCCCGGCGCGGCGAGCCTGACTGCCGACTCGAGCGCCTGCAGCGCGTCGGCCCGCCGGCCGGTCGCCTGGGCGGCGGCGGCCTCCAGGATGCCGATCGAGATGAGATCCGCGATGGCACCGGACGCCTCCTGGGCCGGGCGGGTCGCGGCCAGCAGCTCTCGTGCCTCCTCGGGCCTGCCCTGTGCCAGCCGCACCCTCGCGACCGTCGCCTCGAGGGAGCGACGGAGGAGGTCCAGGAGCGGTGATCCGGGTGGCGCGTCGGGGGTCGCCCGGTCCGCCCAGCGGGCCGCGGCGGCGATGTCGCCCACTCGCAGGCGAATGCGGGCCTCGACCTCACCGGCGAGCCCGGGGAGCGCCATGCCGGTCGTTCGAAGGTCGCGCTGGCTGGTGCGCAGCGCCTCGAGCGCCGCGTCCGGTTCGCCGCAGGCCAGGCGAACGAGGGCGAGGTACGGGATCGCCCAGCCGAGCACCGGACGGCCGATCCCCAGCCGTCGCGCCGCTTCGAACCCGCCCTCGAGCTCATGCCGGGCCTCGGCCAGGTCGTTGGCCTCGTAGCGCACGATCCCGAGCACCAGGCGAGCCGGCCAGGCGATCGGCCTCGTCCTGCCCGCCGCGTCGGCCTGCTGCGCGAGGACGGTCCGGCAGATGACTTCGGCCTCGCCGCGGAAGCCGGCCACGGCCAGGCCATGGCCCAGCGGGTTCACCGCCGGCAGGACCGCCATGGGATGCTCGGCCAGCAGCGCCGCCTCGTATCCCATTCGCAGCGTCTCGACCGCCCTCCCGTAGTCCCCCCGGGCGAGCGTGGCCAGCCCCGCGGCAGCCAGGCCGAGCGAGCGGAACCAGGGATCCGGCCCCACGAGCTCGAGACCCGCCCTCGCCAGGCCCTCGGCGTCCGGTCCGGTCACGGTCCCGAGCAGCGCCTGGAGCACGAGGAGTTGTCCCTCGGCGGGCCCGCGTTCGACGGCGGAGGCGAGGTGACGCTGCGCCAGCGCCGCGGCGGCCGCCATCCGACCCGTGTCGAAGAGAGCCCACGCCTGCAGCGAGACCAGCTCCGGGTGCATCGCCACCCGATCCACGGGCAGGGCGTCGAGCCAGCCGAGCAGGGTGACCAGGTCCCCGGCCTCGAACGTCAGACGTGCCGCGCGCTCGACGAGGCGGAGCGCATGCTCCATCGAGCCTGCGGCCAGCGCGTGGTCGATCGCCTCGGCCGCGAGCCCGGCGCGCTCGAAGTGCTCCGCGGCCCGCTCGTGCAGGTCGCGCCGCTCCTGCTCACCGAGCTGGGCGCGGAGGCAGTCCCCGAACAGATGGTGGTAGCGGTACCAGCGCCGCTCGGAATCGAGCGGGACCAGGAACAGGTTGGCGCGTTCGGTCCGCTCGAGGAGCGCGGCGGCGTCGTCGTGTCCGGTCAGCGCCTGGCACAGCGCGACCGTGAAGCGGTCCGCGATGGAGGTCCGCTCCAGGAACGCGCGGAGGTCCGGATCGATCCCGCCGAGGGCCTCGTCGGCGAGGTAGTCGAAGACGAAGCGCTGGCTGCCGCCGAACGCCTCGATCAGCGCCGCCGCATCGGGTCGGTCGCGCAGCGAGATGGCGGCCAGCTGGAGGCCCGCCATCCAGCCCTCGGTGCGTTCGAGGAGCCGCTCGACGAGCGGGTCCTCGAACGCCACGCCCGCCGTGGCCAGGTAGGTCGAGGCCTCCTCTCCCGTGCAGCGAAGATCATCGGCCCGCAGCTCGACCAGCCGCCCGTGCGCCCGCAGGCGGGCGAGCGGCAACGGGGGATCCTCGCGTGTCAGCAGGACGAGGTGCCCGAAAGGCGGCCCACGCTCGATCAGGAACCGCACCAGGCGATGGAGCGGCTCGGCGGTGACGACGTGGTAGTCGTCGAGCACCAGCACGAACGGGTCGTCGCTCACCGCCAGCTCGTCGAGCAGCGTGGCGCCGACGAGATCGGGCCCAGGGGTTCCCCCCGGGCCGAACAGCGCGTCGGTCGCGGTGCTCAGCCCAGGACGCACCGCCCGCAGCGCCGCCACGAGGTAGCGCACGAAGCGGGCGACATCGTTGTCCGCCGCGTCGAGCGAGAGCCAGGCGTGGGGAAGCGCGCGCGATCCGAGCCAGTCGGCGAGCGCCACGGTCTTGCCGTACCCGGGGGGCGCGGAGAGGAGGGTCAGGCGCGTGCCGTCCACCAGTGCTCGATCGAGCAATGCGCCGATCCGCGGGCGCTCGCGGTGGCCGGCTACGGTGGCCGGAGGCCGGAGCTTCGTGGCGACCAGCGGGACCGGCGCCGACGAGGAGGCGAGCGGCGCCTCGAGCGCGCCGGGCGCCGCAGCGATCGCCGCGGACACAGGTTGAGGCAGGGAGATCGGCGCTCCGTCGGCCATGGTCGGCCAAGCCTGTCGATGCCCGCCGCCGGGCACAAGTGCCGATCAGCGGTCGGTCAGGCGCCGCCTCCCACGCTCACTTCAGGGCCTTGACGACGTTGCTGGGCGCCGATGCCGATCCGGTCCCGGCCGCGTTGATGGCAGCCACCGTGTAGCAGTAGTAAGAGCCCCTGGTGGTGCCGGTGTCCTTGTAGCTGAGCACGTTGCCAAGCGAGATGGTCGCGGGGCTGGCCGTCGTCGAGCACGTCCCGCTTCCTGCCTGGACGTACCGGTTCAACTGGTACCCGGTGATCGCGCTGCTGCCGGTGACTGTTGGCGCGGACCACGTCACGGTGATCCCTTTGCCCGGTCCGGGCGACGCGGTGGGCGTCCCGGGCGGGCCGGGCGGCGAACTGCCGCCCGAGGTCGGCGTGAGCGTGAATGGCAGCGTGGTGGTCGAGCCGTTGGTGATGGTGGCGCTCTGCGTGCTGCTGTTGTAGCCGTTCGCCGACGCGGTCACGGAGTAGGTGCCGCCCGCCACCGACATGGAGTACGAGCCGTCGGCTGCGGTGGTTGTGCTCGGGCCGCCCGAGACGGTCACCGTCGCCCCGGAGATGGCCGCGGCGGTCGAGGTATCCGTCACAGTCCCCGTCAACGTGCCCGTCGCTGGCGTCGTGCCGCAGCCCGGGAACTTGAACGAGGTGATCCAGGTGCTCCAGTTGAACGTGCCGCTCGACTTGAGGTACTCGTTCGTGTACCAGAACGTGCAGTCATCGGTCGGGTCGACGCTCATCGCGCTGTAGTCGCCCCAGCGCGAAAGGTTCTGCAGCTGCGAGCCGCTCCCCGCCTGGACGGTCGTCTCGGTCTCCAGGGACCCGAGCGTGTCGGTGGGCACGCGACCCGTGTACCGGATCGAGGGGTACAGGGTGCTGCTGGAGACGCTGTAGCCGACCGCGATGTCGCCCGCGCCGTCCATCGCGATGCTGCCCATCCAGCGGTAGCTGGAGTCGGGCGCATACGTGCCCTGCTGGTAGGCGTACGGGGTCCCGGCCGCCATCGTTGACCCGGACGGGTTGCGAAGCTCGTACCAGCGAATGCCGGTTGACGTGCCGGCGGCCACGCTCTGGTTCACCACCAGCGCCTCATGGTCCCCGAAGTTGCGATACGCGAGCCGGTACATCAGCCGGTCGGCCAGCGAGTCGAGCTTCTGGCGGGTGCTCGGCTGGGGAATGCAGGTGCCGCCGCCGCACGCCGCGCTGAACGCGGCGACCGGGATGGACGTGGGACCGCCGAACGTCGTGTTCGCGGGTGTTGTCCAGTCGACGTGGAACTTCCAGAGGTTGAGCGAGTTCGTGCCGTAGTCCAGGAAGAAGTCGGGCGATCCGGCCGGCGGCGCGGTCGTCCCGTCGAGGTCAGAGGGCAGCAGGCTCGGGTAGGCCGTGCTCAGCTGGAAGCACTGCATGGTCGCCGCGTTGCCGGTGAGCATGGCGTTGCGGTCGAGCGCGCAGGCCCTGGCGCCCGCCCACGTGCTCCCGTTGTTGAAGATGTTGAAGCTCATGTAGTAGCCGTCGGGCCAGACGCCGAGCTTCGGATAGTCGGGGAATGCGGTGCTGCCGAAGCTGAACGCGTAGCGGTAGTAGCTGCCGGTGGCGTCGGAGGTGGTAGAGACGGCCACGCACTGGAGGTAGGGGGTGGTCGAGACCGAGAACTGGGTGAAGATCCAACGGTTGGCGGTCTTGTCGTACTGCACGATGGGGTCACCGTCGTTGTTGGTCTCGCACCCGCCGCCGAACCCGGACCACATCGTGTTGCCCGGTACCGGCCCGATGATGAGCGCGCCGTTCGACTTGTTGAAGACCGCGAAGTCGGTGTTCACCCACTGGACGTACTGCGTCGCGCCCACGGCGCCGTTGGTGTCCGGCGGCGCGTACTGGTCGCTGAAGCCGTAGTCGCCCTGGCCGATGCCGGCGAAACTCAAACCGGTCGTCGTCGCGATCGACGGGCCGGTCGTCGTCTGGAGCGCGCCGTCGGGACCGTTGGCGCCCGGTCCCCCGGTCCGCAACAGCGGCCGCTCGCGCAGGTTGGCTGCCGATGGGGCCGCCGGCCGCAGGTTCCGCAGCGGCGGCGACACGTCGTGCCGGACCGCGGCGGAGACTTCCACGCCCGACGGGGGCGTGGCCGGACTGGCCGAAACGGCGGCAGGGATGGTGGCGAGCGACACCAGCAGCGCGCCGATCGAAGCGGGCGCCACCAGGCGGGCGAGTCGGGGACGGATCATGACCTCGCGACCTCCAGGCACGCCCGGGCGTCAGGTCGAGGATGGGCTGGGCCGCGCGACGCCCGCCGAGCCGTGCCCGGCCAGTATGGGGCGCGCGCAGGTGTTTGCATACCCGCTTCCCGGTCGGCAGCTCCTGGTCGACTCGCGGTGCGCCATCCGGTCGCGCTGCGCGCGTCGCCCGTGATTGCGCCGTGCCAGACGACCCCCTGACTTCTGGTGGATACCTCGAACCGTTGCCGCCCTGAAGACTCGTGCCCGAAGGAGATCTGCGCCGTGAGGTCCATGCGCGCACTGGTGCGCGCCATCGTGATGATCCAGCCGGGAAGTCCGCGATGACGCTGTTGGACGGCCAGTCGACCGCGCTCCCGCGGTGGCTGGCCTTTCGCGTGGGCGCCATCGTGATCGCGGGGGCGGTCCTGCTCGCCTCGGTGACGCTGCTCGCGCCCGCAGAGCCCCGCATCGGCGCGCCGTGGTCGAGCCTGCTCGGCGGCAACGCCACGCTCCTCGGCCTGCTGTTCTGGGGCGCCCTCACGCTGGCCGCGAGCGGGGTCAGCGCCGAGCTGCCGGAGGGAACCCGCCTCGTCTGGGTGCTGGCGCCCATGGTGACCGTCATGAGCCTGGGCGGACCCCTCGTGGCCGGCTGGGTTGCCGCGCTGGCCACCACGGAGCCACGCGAGCTGCGGGGCGGGGTGCCCTGGTACGGGGTGCTCAACAACCACGCGGCCTTCGTGATCTCGGCCGTCCTGGGTGCCACCACCATCACCCTGGGACGTTCGATGCTGGCCGGTCCCGGTCCCGGTCCCGGTCCCGGTCTCGCCGGGCCGCCGGCCGATCTCCTTGCCACGCTGGCCGGTGGACTCGTGTTCGAGGTCTCGAACCTGGCACTCACCATGGCCACGGTGCGCACCGGGCGCTGGCGGGTGGTGCTCGCCGCGCTGCTGTCGCGCTCGTACGTGGCGGCCGAAGGCGCCCAGGTCGCGGTCGGCTGGCTCATGGCGCAGGCCTACATCGACACGGCCTGGTGGACGCCCCTGGTGTTCCTGCTGCCTGCCCTGCTGGCCTGGCAGGCGTTCGATCGCGACCGGCTGCGCTGGGTGGCCGGGCACGACGTCCTGACCGATCTGGCGAACCGCCGGGAGTTCGGCGCCCGCCTGGCGGACACGGTGGCCGATGCCCGCAAGGGGGTGCGACCGAGCGTCCTGCTGATCGTCGATCTCGACGGCTTCAAGTCGATCAACGACCGGCTGGGGCACGCCGCCGGCGACGCGGTCCTGCGCGTGATCGCCGAGCGGCTGCGCGCCGCCACCCGCCCCGAGGACCACGTCGCGCGCCTCGGTGGCGACGAGTTCGCGGTCATCCTCTCGGGCGTCCCCCACAACGCCGCGTCCCCGCTGGTGGAGCGCCTGCGGGCGGCACTCACCGCGCCGATCTCCTTCGATGGCGCCACGGTGTCAGTGGGCGCGTCGATCGGGATCGCGGGAGTCGACGAGCGGCCGCCCGACCCGACGGACCTGCTGCGGCAGGCGGACCTGGCGATGTTGGAGTCCAAGGCCCGTCGCCACGAGGGCCAGGGGCCCGCGTGACCTGCCGCGCCCGTCAGCGTGCCAGGCCGAACGCCCCGAGCGCGCTCCAGACGCCCATCGCGAGCAGCCCCAGCGTCACTGCCCAGGAGAGCGCGGTCCGGACCGGCCCGTTCGCCAGCGTCCCGAGGACGGCCTGATCGCCCGAGAGGCGGACAAGGAAGGCCAGTGGGATCGCCAGCACCACCACGTTCAGGATCATCGCGTCGATGACCACCGTGATCAGGTCGCGGGCGAAGAGGGCGACGAGGGCGGCGGGCACCACCTCGAGCAGGTACAGCGCGTAGAACAGCGGCGCCCGGCGCACCGAAAGGTTCAGGCTGTGCGGCCAGCGGAAGAGCTCCGCCCAGGCCCATGCGGAACTCAGTGAGATCACGACCGCCGCGAGCAGCCCTGCCCCGACCATGCCTACCGCGATGAGCACCGCCGGCGCACCTGTCGCGAGCCGCTCGAGCCCAGCCGGCAGGGCGCCCAGGGTGTGCCCCGCCCCGCTGGCCGTGCCAGTCATCGCCGCCGCCGCGGCGATCACCACGGCGGCCATCAGCAGCTCGCTCGCGATCGCGCCCACGAACGTCTCCGTGCGGGCGGCGCGGAGGTCCTCCACCCGCAGCCCCTTGTCGACCGTGGCGGCCTGCTGGTAGAAGAGCATCCAGGGCATGATCACCGCGCCGACGGTCGCCACCACGAGATCGAGATACGCGCGGCTCCCCACCGGCTGCGCGAAC
>JAJYDP010000148.1 GCA_021777365.1 Chloroflexota bacterium
CAGCCGACCCTCCGCAGCCGACCCTCCGCCGCCGACCCTCCGCCGCCGGGCGTCCGCGGCCGACCCTCCGCGGCCGACCCTCCGCCGCCGGGCGTCCGCGCATCACTTCAAGTGTTGCCCGGCCATCTGGTCGGGCGCAGTTGGCGGCGCGCGGCCAGCCGCACGGGACCTTCCCGGCCACCGCCGCAGTCGACGCGGAACAGCGGGCACTGCGAGACACCCAAACGTCGGTGCCGCGGGCCCACGGGCCCGGGGCGCGTGCTGCGACCGATGCTGACGCTCGTCCGCGCCGCTTCACCCCGCTGGCGAACACTTCAAGTGATACGGCGGCCCGCTGGTCGAGGGTGGGCTCGGGGACCTGCTGTTCCGCCACGCCATCAGTGGCGCGAGACCCTGGGCGCCCGCGAGACCCCCAAGCGCGGAAAGACCTCGAGCGCCGGCACGGCCGAAGTCGCCGGTGGGGCATCCGGCACGGCCGAAGCCACCGGCCCGGACCACCGGCCCAGGCGGGATGAACGCGGCGCGCCGCCGGGGATCGGCCGCCAGGTCTCCGCCGCCGAGGTGCGCCGCCGGGGGTTGCGCCGCCGGGGGTTGCGCCGCCGGCGCAGCCTACAGCCGGTGCGACTCCAGGAAGAGCCGGACGGCCTCCGCCACCTGCGTGAAGCTCTCGGACCCGATCACCAGACCGTAATGCGAGTGGGCACCGAACGGCTCGTACTGCGCGCCCAGCCACGCCGCGAGCCGCTCGCTGTCGGACTCCGGGAACCAGCGGTCGAGGCCGCCACCGATCACCAGAATCGGCACGTTCGCGAGGCGCTCGCGATCGACCGACACGCCCCGCAGCATGGCGCGCCGCGCGGCTCCTGACTCGCGCCCCATCAGGTGCTGGACCCGCAGGACGTCCTCGATCGTGAGGTCGGGGTTCTGGCGGCGCAGCTGTTCAGGGAGGGACTGCCAGCCGACCAGCTCGCGGCCGAACGCGTCCGGGATCTCCCGGATCACGTGGGATCGCGGCGCGGCCCAGAGTTGTGCCGGCAGTGCGGCGCTGAGCAGGACGAGCCCGGCCACATGCCGTTCCTCGGCCGCGCGCATCGCGATCAGGCCGCCCATCCCGTGTCCGACCAGCACCGGGTTGGGCGGGAGGTGGTCGAAGGCCGCCAGGACGTCCGAGACGTACGCGTTGAAGTCGATCCCCGACACCTCGGTGGTGTCCGACCAGTAGTGGCCGCGCAGGTTGACCGCGTGGCCCTCCCAGCCGCGGTGCGCAAAGTAGCCGAGGAACCGCTCCCACAGCCACGACCCACCGAGCTCGCCGTGCACGAGCAGCAGTGGCCGCCTCCTGGACCGCCGCTCCGGCAGCCAGGATTCGATGTAGACACCACGATCCTCGAGGACGACCTCGTCCTTGCGGATCGGGCGCTCCGACGGGTTCACCACTCGTGCGGGTTCAGTACCAGGCCGGTGACCTGCTTGGGGTAGAAGTATGTCGACTTCTGCGGCATCACCTCGCCGGCGGCCGCGACGCTCAGCACGTCGTCGACCAGCGTGGGATCGAGCAGGAGCGCCGCGACGCCCTCCCCTCGGTCGACCATCGCGAGCGCCTCGTCGGCGTCCTTCGTGTACGCGATCCGGCCGCCTCCGGCGGTGGCGGCGCGGTCCACGTCGAGCAGCCGTTCGAGGGCGACCGCCAGCAGGTTCACGTCGAGCCAGCGCAGCGCCGAGGACGCGGCGGGATCGAGCAGCGGCTCGAACGCGGCGGGGCGCACGTGAAGGATCGCGGCCTGGCCGCCGGTCCAGAGTCCGAAGCGATGCGGACGCGATTCCGGCGATCCCGCACCCTGGCCGGCAGCCTGGCCGGTCCGGGCGGGTCCGAACGCCTCGATCAGCGCGTCGGGAGTCGGAAGACGCTCCACGTCGAACAAGTCGGCGGCGGCCGCCAGCAGGGCCTCGCCGGCGAGCCCGTCCCGTACCACCCGGTGCGTGGGCAGTACGGTCAGGGGCTGGTCGACCGGGAGCAGCAGCGCGAGCAGGTAGTCGAAGGGCGCAAGCTCGCAGAGCGCACGATCGCGATGGCGCTCGTCGTGGTAGCGGAGGGCGGTCTCGTAGCGGTGGTGCCCGTCGGCGATGGTCAGAGGTCCGGCAGAGCCCGCCCGCAGCAGCTCGTCCGCCAGCGGGCCGAGGGTCGGGTCCTCGGCCGGGAGCTGCCAGAGCCGGTGCCGCACCCCGCCGTCGTCGGTGAGATCCACCTGCGGGTCCGTGCGGCACACGGCCTCCAGTGCGCGTATCGCGGCACCGTCCGGGTCGGCGAACATCAGCACGACCGGGCTTGCGTTCATCCCCGTCGCGCGAAGCAGCCGGTACCGATCCTCCTTGGGCGCGCTCAGGGTTCGCTCGTGGGGCAGCACGCCGGACGCCGGGCCGAGCTCCTCCACGCGGAGCCGGGCGAAGAAACCGCGCTGTACCCGGTGCTCCGACGTCCCGGGCACGGTGTAGGCCTCCTCGTACGCGTACACCGACGGCTGGCGTTCCTTGCGGAGGGTGCCGTCCGACCGCCAGGTCGCCAGGTCGCGGGCCGCGCGGCGGTATCGCTCGTCCGGCGGGTCACCGGGCTCGTCGAGCGGGAGGTCGAGGCGGACGACGTTCCTGGGGTGCCGGCGGGCGAGGGCACGCTGCTGCGCCGGCGAGATCACGTCATACGGCGGGCTCACCAGGTCGCGCGGGTCGCCGGCACCGGCGTCGTACCGGAGCGCACGGAAGGGTCGGAGTTCGGGCACGGGACGTCATGGTACGACACGCGGTGGTAGCCTCGCGCCGATGACGCGGAGCGAGCCGCCCGATCGGTGGCCGGGCAGCCGCGGACGCGCGTGGAGCGCGCCCGCGGCCCTGGCCCTCGGGCTCGCGCTCCTGGTGGGGGCGTGCGCCGGCCCGCCCGTGTCCAACACGCCCGCACCTGCCACGTCCATCTTCCAGGAGCTCGAGATCCTGGGCGGCTCGACCCTCACCCTGGTCAGCGGCGACCCTGGGTGCAACCAGCCGGACATGATCCCGTACGCCATTCACGCCCAGGTCCGCGTGCCGGCAGGCGCATCCCAGCCGACGGACGTGTACCTCTTCACCTGGGCCGACCACGACGCATGGAACCGGGGGGCGGTGGCGTTCGACTCGTGCCGCGCCGAGTACGCCGCGTCCCGGCCGGCCGCCGGTCGCACCGTAGACGAGCTGGACGTCAGCCCGTACCGCGCGTTCGGCGCCGGATGGACCGCCACGCTCAGGAGCGCCCTCCAGCAGGCGATGACCGAGGCGGCAGGCAACGGCGGCTGAGCCCGCGAGGTGCCGTCGCGCCCCACGGGGCCGCCGCGATCGCACGCCACCGCGCCCGCGCGGCCACGGCGCCGGGTGGGCAGCGGACCTGCCGGCCGCGCTCGGGCGCACCGCGCCCGCGCGGCCACGGCGCCGGGCACGGGTGGTAGGCTCCGGCGATGGACGACCGCCCCTCGGACCAGCGGCACGCCCCGACCCCGCAGGCACTCCTGCTGGCCCTCCGGCGGACGGGCCCCCTGAGCCCGGACGGACTTGCCGCCCAGTTCCGAATGAGCCGCACCGCCGTGCTCCAGCAGCTGCGGACGCTCGCCGCGCAGGGCCTCGTCGAACGGCGCAGCATGCGCCACGGCGTGGGCAGGCCCCGGCACCTCTACGACGTCACGGAGCGCGCCCAGCCGCTCCTGCCCGCCAGTTACGACCGCCTGTCGGTGAGCCTGCTCGGGGCGGTGCGCGAGGTCGGCGGCGCAGACCTCGTCGACCAGATCTTCGAGGCCCGGCGCGCCACGCAGGCGCAGGCCATCCGCGAACGGTTCGAGGCCCGGGGCCTGTCGGACGCGCCCCTCGCCGACCGGGCGCGGGAGCTGGCGGTCATCCAGGCCGAGGCGGGCTACGTCTGCGAGCTGCTCGACGACGACGGGCTCCGGCTGGTGGAGCACAACTGCCCGATCCGCCAGGTCGCCTCTGAGACGGCCGCGGCCTGCGAGGCCGAGGCGCGGCTCTTCAGCGAGGTCCTGGGCGTCGAGGTGGTGCGGGAGCGGCACATCGCGTCGGGGGCCCGCTGCTGCGAGTACCGGCTGATCGAGGGACCGCCGGGTCGAGACTGACGGCGGGCCCCGGCCCATGAGCCGGTGCCCGGCTCCGCGAACTGCGCCGGACCCGTGGCCTGCGCCCGATCCCCGGCGGGGCCCTACGCCTCCTCGCGCTCGACTGTCCTGCGGGTCGGGGGCCTCACACGGGGCGGGGCGATGTCGTGCACGCCCTCCACGAACGACGCCTGCCGCGCCCACTCCGCCGCCTGCAGCTGCTCCTCGACCGACAGGATCCCGAGCCGGGACAGCGTGGCCAGCTCGTCGCGGATGTAGGTCTTGAGCATCTCGGGGCCGTCGGTGTTGATCGTGTACTTGACGCCGTTCCGCCTGAAGGTGTCGAAGATCCAGCGGAACTCGTCCCACCCGGACACCACGCCCGTGTTCAGGTTGCTGGTCGGGCAGACCTCGAGCACGATCCCCCGATCGCGGATCATGGCCATGGTCCGGGGGTCGTAGGCGGCCTTGACGCCGTGTCCGATCCGTGCCGGCTCGAGCTGCTCGATGACCTCCGCGATCTCCTCGACCGGCCCGGCCTCGCCGGTGTGGACCGTGATGCCCAGCCCCTGGCGGCGGCAGCGAGCGAACAGCCGGCGATACTCGCGCACCTGGAAGGTGGAGGTCTCGGGGCCGGCGACGTCGACGCCCACCACCCCGCGCCCGAAGTAGGCGATCGCCTTCTCGGCGATGATCTCGTTGAGCTGGTACGGGAACGCCCGGTCCAGGCACAGGATCAGGCCGGGGCGCACCGGGTATTCCAGCACCGCGCGGTCCATGCCGCGGATCGCCGCGCTGATGATGTGGTCCAGGTCCTGCTCGCCGCCCCGGTTGCGCTTCATGGGGTTGAAGCGCAGCTCGATGGTGGCCACGTTGTTCTTGCGGTACGCGCCGCCCACCACCTCGTACACCGACCGTTCGATGGCAAGCGGCGACGACTGGATCAACTCGGTCCAGTGGAAGAGCTGGAGGTAGCCGTCGAAGGAGTGGCCGTGCCGGGGGGAGACCGTGATCATGTCGCGGAACTCCCAGTAGTCCTTGGTCGGCAGCTTGATCCCCTGGGCGTGGGCGATCCCCCACATGATGGAGGGCGTCACTGCGCCGCCGAGGTGGCAGTGCAGCTCGGCGAGGGGGACGCGGCGCGGGAACGAGGCTGGCATCCGTCTCATCGTAGCCGACCGGCGCGGAGGTGCGGGCCCCAGACGCCCTGGCGCGATCCGGCGCCGGGGTCGGAGGCGCGCTCCCGCGATCGCGCCGGACGGTGATCCTTGCCTCCTGCCCGACAGCCTGGCCGTGTCGCCCGACAGCCTGGCCATATTCCCGCCAGCCTGGCCGTGTCGCCCGACAGCCTGGCCATGTCGCCCGACAGCCTGGCTGTGTCGCCCGACATCCTGGCCATATTCCCGCCAACTGACGACTATGCCAGCTGGCGAAGCCGTCGCTCGCCTCCGCTGTTGGGCGCCACCCCTGGTCCGCGCGTGGGTGCCGCACGTCGCGAGCGTGGACGGAGCGGCCCATGCTCGCCCTGGAGCCCAAGCATGCGTGCGGAGCCGGGAGAGGGCGTCCGCAGGTGGCATGTGCGACACCTGGCGGGAATCCGGCCAGGTTGGCCTGCCGGGTCGGCGGGCGGCGCGCGACATGGTGGGCGCCGCTCAGCGCGGGGAGCGCGGGTGCCGCTCAGCGCGGGGAGCGCGGGTGCCGCGACGCGCGAGCACGCCGGCGCCGGTCAGCGCCACATCGGGCGATCCTCGTGCGAGCCCGCCAGCAGCCGTCCCTGGCCGAACCGCTCGAGCCCGAACGCGGAGATGTCGACCGTTGCCGCCCGACCATCGACGATGAGCTCAGCCATGCACGCCCCGACTGCCGGGGCCGTCTTGAACCCGGTACCGCTGAACCCGCAGTCCAGGTAGAACCCATCCGGCCCCGCGGCGCACAGGATGGGCCGCTGGTCCGGCGTGATGCCGTCCTGGCCCCGCTGCGTGCTCTGGAGCTCACCGTCCGCCATGGCCGGGATCCGCCGGCAGATGCGGTCGACGACGCGCCCGACGAACTCGCCGGCCGGGCGCAGTACCTCCTCGGGCTCGCCGCCGATGCCGGCGTCGTCCTCCAGGCCGATCAGCGTGAGGTCGCGCCCCTCGGGCCGGAAGTACATCGCGTTCCCATCGTCGATCACCGTCGGATGCCCGAGACGCAGCGATCGGGGGCGCCGGATGAACGCCGTGTCGTGGCGCCACACGGTGACGGGCACGTCGAGGCCGACGAGGGCAGCGACGCCCCGCGCCCAGGCCCCCGCCGCGTCGACGACGATCGGCGCCGAAAACGACCCCTTCGTGGCATCGACACCGACCACCCGCCCGCCATCAACCCGGATGCCAGTCACCGCGCACCCCTGGACGAGCCGCGCACCCCGTTCGCGGGCCGCGTTCAGCAGCGCCGCCGTCGACCCGGATGGGTCGGCGTAGCCGGATTCCGGCTCGTAGGCCGCCTGGTCGAAGTCGTCGGTCCGGAAGCCCGGGGCAAGACGGGTCACGTCGTCGGCGGACACCAGCAACGTCGGGATGCCGACGCGCTGCTGCATCTCGACGTTGGACTTGAGTCGTGCCGCGGCCTCGCGCGGATAGAGCTGCAGGAACCCCGTCCGCGTGAACCCGCACTCACCGCCCACCCGCGCGTGCCAGTCGCGGAAGTACGTGAACGATGCCCAGGCGAGCCTGGCCTCCGGCTCCAGGTCGTAGTGCATACGGACCAGGCCGCTGGAGCGGCCGGTCGCGCCGCTCGCCAGCGCGCCCCGTTCGAGGACGAGGGGACGGAGCCCCTTCTCCGCGAGATGGAACGCGAGGCTCGCGCCCTGGATGCCTCCTCCGATGACGATGGCGTCGGCGGTCTCGATCATGCGATGGATGGTAGCGGCGTCTGGGCCGGGGCGGCGCGTCGCCCGTGCGCGGGGAGACGAGCCGAGGCCGGTGCGACACGTCTTCCCGTGCGTCGGTGGCCGTGTCGTCCGCGCTTCAGGCTGTAGAATGCGCCCACTTCACGTCCCCGTGATGCACACAGTGGGGCTCGCGCGGTGGCGCGCAACTACGCAAGGAGGAGGCGTTGACCCCATGAGGCGGTCGATCGTTCCCGCGACGCTGCTCGTGATCGCGACCCTGGTGGGCGCGTGCAGCACCGCCGCGACCACGGCGCCCACGCAGGCGCCGGCAAGTGCGGCTCCGGCCAGTGCCGCGCCGGCCAGTGCAGCGCCCGCAAGCGCTGCGCCGGCAAGTGCCGCGCCGGCAAGTGCGGCTCCGGCCAGCCCGATCGCGGCCGTGCCGTCCGGGCAGCTGATCTTTCCTGGCAAGCTCGTCATCTGCTCGGATATCCCGTATCCGCCGCAGGAGTTCTTCGACGCGAACGGCAACCCGACCGGGTCCGACATCGACATCGGAGCCGAGATCGCGACGCGCCTGGGCCTGACCATGGAGGTCCAGAACTCCGTCTTCGACACGATCATCGCGGCGCTCACCGGCGGCAAGTGCGACCTGATCATCTCGGCCCAGAACATCACGTCCGACCGCATCAAGCAGGTCGACATGATCCCGTACTTCCAGGCCGGCCAGTCGTTCGTGGTGGCCAAGGGCAACCCCAAGAACATCACCACCCAGAACGATCTGTGCGGCAAGACGATCGCGGCCGAGAGCGGCACGACCGAGATCGACTACCTGAACGGGACCGGTGACTACAAGGGCCAGGGCCTGTCGGCGGCGTGCGTCAAGGCGGGCAAGGCCAAGATCAACGTCAAGGAGTACCAGAAGGACAGCGACGCGCTGCTGGCGCTGCAGGCCGGACAGGTCGACGCCTACTTCGCGGACTCCCCGGTGGCCGGCTACTACACCGTCCAGCACCCCGACCAGTTCCAGCTGTCCGGGCTGACGCTCGGGGTGGCCGACGAGGGCATCAGCGTGGCCAAGGGCAACACCGGGCTGCGCGACGCGGTGCAGCAGGCGCTGATCTCGATGATCAACGACGGCACCTACCTCAAGATCCTGAACAAGTACGGCGACGAATCCGGCGCGATCACCGCCGCGATGGCCGGCAAGCTCAACTACATCGGTCAGTAGCGGCCGGAGGTCGGGAGGCATGGCGACACCCGACCGCAGCAGGCAGACTCGAGGACCCCGGACAGCCGTCGCGCTGGCCGGGGTCCTCGCCGTCGTCCTGACGGCCGGCTGCGCATCCGGACAGGGCTCCTACCAGTACCACTGGTCCTACTTCTTCGACTCGATCTTCCATCCCGACAACCAGATCCTGTACGGGCTCTGGCTGACGCTCTCGATCTCCGTGGTCAGCCAGGTCATCGGGGTGGTGCTCGGCGTCTTCGGCGCCCTCGGGAGGATGTCGAAGTTCCTTCCGTTCCGCCTCCTGGCGAACTTCTACATCTGGTTCTTCCGGGGAACACCGCTCCTCGTCCAGATCACGTTCTTCTTCTTCGGCCTGAGCGTGGCCCGCATCTACATGTGGCCGCCCATCAACCTGTTCGGCTTCAGCATCGAGGGCGAGATCCAGGCGGGCGTCTTCGCGCTCGGCGTCAACGAGGGCGCGTACATGTCCGAGATCGTGCGCGCCGGCATCATCTCGATCGACCCGGGACAGCTGGAGGCCGCGAAGTCGCTCGGCATGACCTATGCCCAGGCGATGCGCCGGATCATCCTGCCGCAGGCGGCACGCGTGATCATCCCGCCGCTCGGCAACGAGTTCAACAACATGCTCAAGACCACCTCGCTGCTGGTCATCATCAGCGTCCCCGAGCTGTACACGATCTTCTCGCGCAAGCAGGGCCAGTACTTCGCGCCGTTCGAGTTCTTCCTCGCTGCGGCCGTCTGGTACCTGCTCCTGACCACCATCTGGGGCATCGTCCAGGCGTGGATCGAGCGAAAGCTGGGAAAGGGCGCCGCCGGCACGACGACCGGCGAGCCCGGCATCGCGTCGCGGCTCCTCGGTTATCGCTGGCGGACATCCGGGACGGGCATCCGATGACCGTCCAGCCTCACGACCTGCTCGCCGTCATCGGCGGCGTCCCGAAACCGCCTACCGAGATCGTCGTCCAGGCCACCGACGTCAACAAGTGGTTCGGCCGCCTGCACGTCCTGAAGGACGTCTCGATGACGGTGAAGCGCCAGGAGGTGGTGGTCGTCATCGGCGCCTCGGGCTCCGGCAAGACCACCTTCATCCGCTGCGTCAACCACCTGGAGAAGATCCAGTCCGGCCGCATCTTCGTGAACGGCCACCTGATCGGGTATCGGGAGGTCAACGGCAAGCTCGTCGAGGACAGGGAGTCCAACATCGCGCGGCAGCGCCAGGAGATCGGCATGGTCTTCCAGCGCTTCAACCTGTTCCCGCACAAGACCGCCCTCGAGAACATCATCGAGGCGCCGGTA
>JAJYDP010000149.1 GCA_021777365.1 Chloroflexota bacterium
CATGCAGAGGTTCGGGATTGGATCTGGTGAGGGTGACGATGAAGCGCACGTTCCGGACGGCGACGTTCCGCGTCCTGCTGGCTCTCGCGGCGATCGGCAGCTCCGCGCTGGTGCTGGAGGCAGGCCGCCGCTGGTGGTGATACGTCGAGGCCCCGGACGGGGACCCTGACACGAGCACTGAGACCGCCGGTCATCCGGCGGTCTCGTCGCTCCAGGTAGTGAACCAGGGACCGCTCGCGGACGCCTGTCGTGCGCAGGCGTTCCGGCTCACCAGGTGCGACGGGCGAGCGGTGGCAGCGGTCCGAGGACGGGCACCCACGTCGGCAACACAGACGGGGAAGCCGGGGATGTGACGGCGAGACGGATCGGCAGCCGCGCGGTGGCTGAGGGCCGCTTCGGCTGACTGACGCGCTTTGCCGGGACGTACATGCCAAGTGCCTCCTTGGCTTCGATACTGCCGTGCGCCGGACGCCGAGCGCATCGGACAAGTCCGTATTTCCCTCCTCAGTTCGTCGTATCCTGCCCCGTAAGGAACCGAGGACAAACCCTCGCATCTCCGACGACTCGACAGTGCTGGGGAGAGCGTGAGCATGCGTCCCGGCGTCGTCCCGAA
Organism: Chloroflexota bacterium; assembly: GCA_021777365.1. The sequence goes on from JAJYDP010000149.1 coordinate 614, forward strand.
GCCAATCGATCCCCTGCTTGGCCGGGCAGACGACATCGCCGCCGTCGAGCGTGTCCTCAAAGCGTCACGCCTCGTCTCGCTGACGGGCATCGGCGGCTCAGGCAAGACGCGCCTCGCCCTCGAGGTGGCCTGGCGCGCCCAGGATCGCGGCTCGGACGTGGTGTTCGTCGACCTGGCGCCTTTGGGTGATGCCGCGTTGGTCGCGGATGCACTGGCACGAGCCCTGGGGCTGGCAGAAGCCTCGGAGGAGCCCCCGGAGGCTCGGGTCATTGCGGCCCTGTCGGATCTCGAGATCCTCCTCGTGCTCGACAACCTTGAGCATCTGCTCGCGTGTCGCTCCTTTCTGGCACGCCTTCTCGCCGAAGCCGGCGGGTCGCGCCTGATCGCGACGAGTCGCGTGCCGCTCCGGATCGAGGGCGAACGCGAATACCCGGTGTCAGGGCTCGCACTTCCGGCCGGTCCTTCGGCGGCCGAGGTCGCTGAAGCGCCGGCTTGCTCTCTGTTCGTAGCTCGGGCGGCGGAGGTGGGGGTCGATCTCGACGGTCCCGGGTATGCAGCCTCGATCGCGGCGCTCTGCCGGCGGCTGGACGGACTCCCGCTGGCAATCGAGCTGGCTGCGCGCAGGACCCGCGCGCTGACGCCGCAGGCGATCCTGTCACGGCTGACCACCAGCCAGACGCTGCTCTTCGACGCGGGCCGCACGGCGCGCCAGTCGAGCGTCGACGAGGTGATCGGCTGGTCGGTCGGGCTTCTGACGGAGAGTGAGCGCCGTCTCTTCCGGACCCTGGGTGTATTCGCCGGTGGGTTCGATCTCGACGCCGTTGGCGCAGTCGCTGAGGTGCCGGACCCGCTGGAAGCGCTCGAACGACTGATCGAGCTTGGGCTCGTACTGCGAGCAGGGGTGAACTCAGGGCCGGAAAGATACACGCTACTGGAGTCCATTAGGGTGTTCGCCATGGGCGAGCTGCAGGCTTCGGGAGATGCTCGCTCGGTGCGCAAGCGGCATCTGGGGTACTTCCGGGCCCTGGCGCAGCAGGGCGAGAACGCCCAGCATGAGCCGACCAGTGGCGACTGGCAGCGGCGTCTCGTCGGCGAGATTGACAACGTGCGGGCGGCGTTCGACGAGGCGATCGCCCTGGGCGAGGCGGCGTCGGCGCAGGACCTCGCGGCGGCAATGCTGCCGACGTGGCTCTACGGTGGCTTCCTTCGGGAGGGACGCGAACGACTGGAAAGGGCAGTCGCACTGGAGACAGCCCCGACGGCACCACGGGTCCGGGCCTTGGCCGCGCTCGCCGGATTACTGACCTACCTCGAGGGGCCGAGGTTGGCGGCAGTGCGAGCCCGCGAAGCGCTGGAGGCAGCTGACCTGCTTGGAGATGCGGGCCTGCAGGTGACGGCGACCATCCGACTCGCAGTCGCAGCGGGGTTCACCGACCTCGATGAGTCTGGGCGGCTGTTCGAGCGAGCCGTGGGAATGGCTGCCGCCATCGGCGATCCGGTTCTCCGGCTCGTGGCGGAAGGGGACCTTGCGTCGGTGCGGATGGACCAGGGGCGCTTCGAGGATGCCGCTCGGCTCTTCGAGGACGTGATCCGCCAAGCGGAGCGACGGGATGACCAGTTCACGGCGGGAATGGCCCACGGCAATGTTGCCGAGATGTGCCTGCGCCAGGACGACCTACCGGGTGCCAGGGCCCATGCGGGCACAGCGATCCGACAACTCACGTTGCTGGATCGCGCGCCGCACCTGGCCTGGGTGCTGTCCCTGGCCGCCGTGGTGGAGATACGCGACGACGCGCCCGCGCCAGCTTGGTCGCTGCTGGGGCGCAGCGCCGAGATGGTCGACACGAGCGAGGCGCAGGAGCGCATCCCGGCGGTTCTCGCGGCCGCGGCCGAACTGTTCCTCGTCGTGGGTTCCGCCTGGGAGGGCGCACAGGCGTGGGGTGCGCTGCAGCGAGCCTGGGACGATCTCGGGATCCCACCCGAGCCGCTCCACGCCGAGCGCGCGCCGGTTGTCGAGGCAAGGCTGCGGTCGGCGCTGGGGCCGGCACGGTTCGAGCTGGCCGTCACCGAAGGCCGTCGGCGGGGGCCGTACGAGCTCGTGCGGGAGGTGCGCGCGATCCTGGCCGGTCCTCTTCCGTCCGGCGCCTCGCAGCGGCGGACCGGTCCCGCGGACCAGTTGACCGCCCGGGAGCGCGAAGTCCTCGCCCTGCTGGCGGACGGATGCTCCGACGGCGAGATCGCCCGCCGGCTCTACATCAGCCCCAAGACGGCCTCCGTCCACGTGGCCAACATCAAGAGCAAGCTGGGCGCCGACTCGCGCGTGCACCTCGCCCTGCTCGCCCGCGAGCGACTCGACCCCGCCGGGCCCTGAGGCATGACGGGCGGGCCGGAAGACCGGCCCGCCCGGGGCGATCCACCAGGTTCGTGCCCGTCCCGGTGGCGGCGACAAGGTTGACGACACCACCTGAGCGAGCCCTGAAAGCGGTGCTCGCCGGGACGGTCGTCCGCGGCCGCCGGATGCCTGCATGCCGGTCGCGTCGGACCATGGCCCCGTTCGCGCGAGCCGTTCTCGGGCCCCCTGGCCCGGTGGCGCTTGGTAGCATGCGGAGCGACGTGAGCCCATGCGCGTGAGCCATTTCATCTCACTCACCACCGCGGTCGGAGGCCTCCTGGGGCTCGCACTTTCCGTGCTCGGGGCCGTCGCGCTGCGCCTGGTTGGCCTCGCCGTCGACGTGCCGGTGATCCTCACCGGGCTCATCGCGGGGTTCGGCATCGGGCTCCTGGGCGGCGTCTGGATCGCCCAGGACGAGGAGGCCCAGCGGCGGGACCGCAGCCGGCGTGGTCGCGGCGGCCAGGGCCCCGGGCCCGACGAGGAGAGCCCGCACCGGCCACTCTTCGGCCCGCTCGCCTTCGGCCTGACGTTCGTGACCATCGGGAGCTTCATGGGATTGCGCGCGGCCCAGGAGGTGGCCACCGATCCGACGTGGGCTCCGCTCTCGGGGCTCGCCTGGCTCACGCTCGCCATCGCCGGAGGCGCCGGGGGCGTCATCGCGGGGGCAGTCTGGCAGGTGGTGGTGGCCCGTCTCCGCGAGGCCGCCGGGGACTGAGCCCTCGTCTCCGCGAGGCCGCCGGGGACTGATCTTCGTTCCGGGGTGGGCCACGTTCAGCCGCCGGTCGGCGGAGCGAGCCGCATCGCCTCGGCCGGCGCAAGCCTCGGCCGGCGCAGGCTGGACCCCGGCGCAGGCTGGACCCGATGCGGGCCGAGCCCCGGCGCAGGCTGGGCCCGTTTGACACCCTCGGCGAAGGGCGCCTAGACTCCCCGCCAATCGAAGACGGGGCGATGAACGGGACGAGTACCCGCCATCCCCCTCGGCACAGCGAGCCGGCGGTGGTGCGAGACCGGCACGAGGGCGGCGGCGAATGGACCCGGGAGCCTCCGGACCGAACCGCGAGCGGGTGACCGCCGCCCAGTAGGCTCCGGCGCAGGGCGCCAGCGATAGCGGGCAGCACCGATCGACCGCGATGCAGCGGTCCGTCGGCGATGAGTGCGGCGGCAACGCCGAACGCGGGTGGCACCGCGGAGGGTTTCGACCTTTCGTCCCGGCGGGACGGAAGGTCGTTCGATTCCCGGCCCGTCCCCGGCCATGCAGGCCGTGGGGGCCGGCCACCCCGGAGGCAACCGCAGATGCCGCTCACACGACCCCTGAGCCTCGCCGAGGCCCGCCGCCTTGCGGCGGGGGCCGACACGGTCCTCCTGCGCGCCTCGCGGGAGGCCGACCTGGAGACGCCGGTCGGCGCGTTCCTCGCGCTCGACGACGGTGGACCGGCGTACCTGCTCGAATCCGTCGAGGGAGGCGAGCGGGTGGGCCGCTACTCCTTCCTGGGCGTGGGCCCGCGGCGCACGCTGGAGGTGCGCGATGGCCTGGCGCGCACCGTCACCCGGCCGGTCACGGTGGAGGCATACGCCCCCGACCTCCCGGCCGCGGTCGAGCCGGCTGCCGACCCGCTCGAGGCGCTGCGGCGGTTCGTCCCGCGGCGGCGAGTGGCGCCGCTCGAGGGGATGCCGCGCTTCACCGGCGGCGCGGTGGGCGCGCTCGCCTACGACGCGATCAGCGCCTTCGAGCCGGTTCCGCTCCCCGGGGCCGACCCGGTGGGCACGCCCCAGGCGGCCTACCTCGAGACCGACCTGGTGCTGGTCTTCGACCACCTGACGCACACCCTGAGCGCCATCGCCTCCCTCCACGCCGACGCGCCCGATTTCGAGGGCCGGTACCGGATCGCCGAGCGCGCGGTCTTCGAGGCGCTCGAGCGTGCGGGCCGGGGCCCGTCGGATGCCGCCCGCGGATCGCGCGGCGGCGAACCGATACCGGGTGCGCTCGATCTGCACGGGCCGAGCAGCATGGACCGGGAGGCGTTCGAGGCGGCCGTGGTCGCGGCCAAGTCGGCCATCGGCGCCGGCGAGGCGATCCAGATCGTGCTCGCGCGTCGCCAGTCGTTCGGCATCCCCGGGGGCCCGGACGGACGGCGCCTGGACGGCCTGGCCCTGTACCGCGCGCTGCGCCGCGTCAACCCGAGCCCGTACCTCTTCTTCGTGCGGACGGCATCGTTCGAAGTCGTGGGCGCCAGCCCGGAGCTCCTGCTGCGGGTCGAGGGCGACCGGCTCACCACGCACCCCATCGCGGGCACCCGGCCGCGCGGAGCCGACGACGCGGAGGACGAGCTGATCGCCGAGGAGCTGCAGCGCGACCCCAAGGAGCGCGCCGAGCACGTCATGCTCGTCGACCTCGGGCGCAACGACCTGGGCCGGGTCGCGCGCCCCGGCAGCGTGGCGGTGACCCGGTACATGGAGGTGGAGCGGTACAGCCACGTGCTCCACCTCGTGAGCCACGTGGAGGCACGCCTGCGACCGGACCTGGACGCCCTGGACGCGCTGCGCAGCGTCTTCCCCGCCGGCACGCTCTCGGGCGCGCCCAAGGTCCGCGCCATGCAGCTGATCGCCAGTCTCGAGCGCGAGCGGCGCGGCCTGTACGGCGGGGCGGTGGGGTACGTCGGGTACGACGGCGGGCTGGACACCGCGATCACCATCCGCAGCGCCGTGCTCACGGGCGGCGTGGTGCACATCCACAGCGGAGCGGGGATCGTCGCGGGAAGCGTGCCGGGCCGCGAGTTCGAGGAGACGGAGCACAAGGCGGCCGCGCTCCGGCGTGCGTTCGAGCTCGCGGCGATGCCGGCGGCGGTCGGGCCGGGGACGCTGGTGGGGGCGCCGGAGCCGGCGGGCATGTCCGGGCCGACGGGCACGCCCGCACCGGGCGTCGGAGCGAGCGGGCGATGATCCTCGTGGTCGACAACTACGACAGCTTCACCTTCAACCTCGTGCAGGCGCTGGAGGCTGCCGGGGCCGACCTCCTGGTGGTGCGCAACGACCGGGTGGACCGGGCGGGAATCGAGGTGCTGCTCGACGCACCGGACGGCACGCGGCCGCTCCGGGCGATCCTCGTGTCCCCCGGGCCCGGCAACCCGCGGACGGCGGGGGTGTCGGTGGACGCGATCCTCCTGGCGGCCGAGCGCCGGATCCCCATGCTCGGCGTCTGCCTGGGCCTGCAGTGCCTGGGCGCGGCGTTCGGTGCGTCGATCGTGCGGGCGCCGAGCCTGGTGCACGGCGAGGCGAGCGAGGTCCTGCACGGAGGCGACGGCGTGCTGGCGGGGGTCCCGTCCCCCTTCCTGGCCGGTCGCTACCACTCCCTCTGCGTGGACGAGGCCACCATGCCGGGCGCGATGGAGGTGACGGCGCGGACGGCCGACGGGGTGGTGATGGCGCTGCGGCACCGCTCCCTGCCGCTGGAGGGCGTGCAGTTCCACCCGGAGTCGGTGCTGACGCCGGAAGGGCCCCGCGTCCTGGCCAACTTCCTCCGCCTGGCGGGGGAGGGGACGCCGGAGATCCTCGACGAGGCGGTGGCGACGTCGTTCGCGACGCGCGGCCTGTCGCGGGGATCGGGCGCAGGGCGACGCGCGGCCGACGGCGCGGGCGGAGCGGCGACCGGCCCGGTCCGGGCTGCAGGGCATGGCGAGACGGCGACGACGGTCGCGGAGGTGCAGGCTCGATGAGCGACAAGGTTCGTGCCGCGCTGGCCGCGGTGGTGGATGGCCGGACCATGACCCGGGACGAGGCCCGCATGGCGATGGGCGCCGTGATGGACGGTGAGGCGACGCCGGCCCAGCTGGGCGCCTTCCTGGTGGCGCTCCGGATGCGCGGCGAGACGGTGGAGGAGCTCGCCGGCTTCGCCAGCGCCATGCGCGAGCGCGTCCTCCACGTGCAGGCCCCGGTGGGGACCATCGACACGTGCGGAACCGGGGGCGATGGCCGGGGCACGTTCAACATCTCCACCGCCGCCGCACTGGTGGCCGCAGCGGGCGGCGTGCCGGCGGCCAAGCACGGCAACCGGGCGATCACCTCGGCGTCGGGAAGCGCCGACGTCCTCGAGGCGCTGGGGGTGCCGACCGACCTCGGGCCCGACGACGCGGCCGAGGCGCTGCGCGAGGTGGGGTTCGCGTTCCTCTTCGCCCCCGGCTACAGCCCCGCCATGCGCCACGCCGGTCCGACCCGCCGCGAGATCGGGATCCGGACGGCGTTCAACCTGCTCGGGCCGATCACCAACCCGGCCGGGGCGCGACGGCAGCTGGTCGGGGTGGCGGACCCTGGGGCCGCGAGACGGCTCGCCGAGGTGCTCCGGGCGCTGGGCACGGAGCGGGCGATGGTGGTGCACGGCGATCGGCTGGACGAGCTGCCCCTCGACGGCACGGGCGTGGCATACGAGGTGTCGGCCGACGGCGTGGTCCGGCACGAGGTCACGCCGGAGTCGGTGGGGCTGCCGCGGGCGTCGACCGAGGCGCTGGCGGGCGGGACGCCGGCCGAGAACGCCGCCCGCATGGAGGCGCTCCTCGCCGGCGAGCGCGGCCCGATCCGCGACGCCGTGCTGCTGAACGCCGGCGCCGCCTTCGTGGTGGCGGGGCGGGCGGACGAGCTCCGGGACGGCGCGGAACTGGCGGCCGCCACCATCGACGGGGGTGCGGCCGCGACGCTGCTGGCCCGCCTGCGCGAGCAGGCGCGACGGCGGATGGATGGCGCGGCCGAAGGTGCCCCGGCCGGCGAGAACCGGGCCGAAGCCGCCCGTGCCGCCGGCGCCAGATCCGGCCCGACGCCGGCGGGAGGTGCCCGATGAACCGCGCGGCCGATCTGCCCGGCGTCGCGGGACGGGGAACCGGCACCCCGGAGGGTCGGGGACCGGCAGCCATCCGGAGCCCTCGAGGCGGGACGCTCGGCGTGCTCGGCGAGATCGTCGCGCGGCGGCGCACGGACGTCGCCGCGGAGCTCGGCGACCGCTCCTTCCGGGATCTCGCGCGGGCTGCCCTCGCCGCGCCACCGCCGCGGGATGCCACCGCGCCGCTCCTGCGGCCGGGGCTGCACGTCATCGCCGAGGTCAAGCGTCGTTCGCCGTCCGCGGGGACCCTCGCGGAGCCCGGTCGCGACCTCGTGGAGCGGGCCCGGGCCTACGCGGCCGGGGGCGCGGCGATCGTGTCGGTGCTGGTGGAGCCGCACTGGTTCTCGGGCTCGCTCGACGACCTCGCCGCCATCCGGGCCGCGGTCCCGGTCCCGGTGCTGGCCAAGGAGTTCGTCGTGGACCCGCGCCAGCTGCCGGTCCTGCGGGGCGCCGGCGCGGACCTGGTCCTGCTGATCGCCGCGCTCCACCCGGCGGCGAGCCTGCGGCGGCTCGTCCGGCAGGCCCGCGACCTGGGGATGGAGCCGCTCGTCGAGATCCACGGCGCGCGGGAGCTGGACCGGACCCTGGCGAGCGGCGCGCGCCTGGTCGGTGTCAACAACCGGGACCTGCGCACGCTCCGCGTCGATCCGGAACGAGCGGCGGCGCTGCGGGCCACGATCCCCGATGATCGCCTGGTGGTGGCCGAGTCGGGCGCCCGCGAGCCGGCCACGCTGGCCGTCTGGCGTGCGCTCGGCTTCGACGCCGCGCTGGTCGGCGAGGCGCTGATGCGCGCGGGCGACGACCCGGCGTCGGTGCGTGGCGCGACCGCGGCGTTCGTGGCGGCGGGGCGCAACCCGGCGCCCGCGGAGGACCTCGCGGCTGCCGAGCGCGCCCCCTGGGTCAAGGTGTGCGGCATCACCGACGCGCGCGGCATGCGGGCGGCGGTCGCCGCCGGGGCCGACGCCGTCGGCCTCAACCTGGTCCCGGGCACGCCCCGCTGCCTGGGGAACGACGAGGCGCGGGAGCTGGCCGCGCTCGCGCGGTCGCTGCGGGACGACCGGGGAAGGCCCGCGGTGGTGGGTGTCGTCGGTGACGTGGACCCGCGTGCCGCCGCCGTGACGGCCGCGCGCATCGACCTCGACGCGATCCAGTGGTCGGGCCGATCTGCGCTGCCCGACGGAGACCTGGGGCTGCCCGCGTACGCCGTGCTCCGGGTCCCGCGCGAGATCCCCGATCCGACCGCCCGGACGCAGCCGCCGCGAGACGCCGCCGACGCGCTCGTCGCGGCCGGCCGTGCGCTGCTGGCGCGGCCCGGCGTGGAGCAGCTCATCCTGGATGCCGCCGACCCGGCCGCGCTGGGCGGGACGGGTGCTCGCGTGGACCGGTCGGTCGCGGCGGCCGTCGCGAGGGAGCTGCCGGTGGTGCTCGCCGGCGGCCTCACCCCCGCCGCCGTGGCCGGCGCCCTGCGCGCGATCCCGGCCGTCGGGGTGGACGTCGCGTCGGGCGTCGAGGAGCGCCGGGTGGTGGGGCCGGGACAGATCCCCGACCGCCGGCGCGTCGCCGGGGTCCGGCCCCGCAAGGACCCCTTCCTGGTCGCCCTCTTCGTCAAGCGCGCGAAGGCCGCCCGGC
>JAJYDP010000150.1 GCA_021777365.1 Chloroflexota bacterium
CCTCGGCGAAGGGGTCGTCGGCGGTCACGCCGGGTGACTTCCCGACCGAGAGGAGGAGCCGCTCGGCCGCCTCCGAGCCCACCCGCTGGGCCGGCGCCCCGGCGCCCGGTCCGGGTTCGGCCCCCTGCGGTTGGGTCCCGGAACCAGGCGGTGCCGCCGGCTCGCCGGCGCCCGATGCCGGCTTGGCCTTCTGCGATCCCCGTCCCGCACGCCGCCGGCCTGCCGCCGACGGTGCGCCCTCGGCCAGGTCCCGGGCCGCCTCGAACTTGGAACGGGACGACGCGCGGACCCCGCCGGTCGCCTCGAGGGCGGTGGCCAGGCGACCGAGGATCGCCTCGTCGCCCCGGCGCAGCTCCACCTCGATCCCCGAGTACGTTCCCAGCCGGCGCCCGTCCCGCAGCACCTCCACCTCGTCCGCGCTGATCTCCGCGGCACCGTCCTCGTCGAGCACCTCGCGCACCCGGCGCCGCTGCCTGACCTGGAACCGCTCCTGCAGCGGTTCCTCGCCGATCGTCCGGAGCAACAGGTCGCGCGCATCGCTCGCCGGCCACGTGCGCGGATCCAGCCCCTCGCCGGCCGCCGCCTCGAGCTCCTCCCTGCGGTGGACCGCGCCCACCGCAGGCGTCAGCGACTTGAGGCCCAGGATCCTGCGGTCGCCGCGCTCCCGGATCCGCGCCGCGTACCCTGCGCGCTCCACCGCCCGTCCGGCCGTGTCGACGTAGCGGTCGTCGACGAGCGCCTCGTGCCACTCGCCGCCGGCGAACCCTGCGGGCGCCGCCGCCTCCAGCAGCGGATCCAGCAGGGCGCGATCCGTGACGTCGTACTTCAGCTCGATCTCGATGGGAGGCGAGGCGGCGGCGCCGGGTCCGGCGGCGCCGGGTCCGGCGGCATCCGGTGTCCCGGCCGTGATGGCGCCGCCATCCCCGGTGCTCACGAGTCCGCCCGCGGTGTCCGGCCGCCCGACGGCGGCGTCAACGCCGCCACTCGCTTCACGCGCTTCACGCGGTTCACGCGAAGTCCTGGGCAAGCCCGAGCGCCCTCGTCATCATGACCTCGAACGTGTCGACACCGGCCGGTTCGGCGACCAGTGTCTCGACCCGGCGCCACACCCCGTCGTTCCCCAGCTCCCACGCCCGCCGATCGTCCCGCAGCATCACGTCGAGGATGTCGCGCAGCCGCTCGCGAAGGGCCGGGTCGTCGACGGGCGTCACCGCCTCGACGCGGCGATCCAGGTTGCGCTCCATCATGTCGGCCGACCCGATCGAGAACTCCTCGTCGCCGGCGTTGCGGAAGTAGAAGATCCGCGAGTGTTCGAGGAAGCGACCCACGATCGATCGGACGCGGATCGTCTCGCTGATCCCCGGCAACGCGGGCCGCAGGGAGCAGATCCCTCGCACCAGCAGGTCGACCTGGACGCCCGCCTGGCTCGCCCGGTAGAGCGCCCGGATCACCGCCGGGTCGACGATCGCGTTGAGCTTCATCACGATGCGCCCTCCGGCGCCGCTCGCCTGGCGCTCGATCTCCCGGTCGATGCGCGCGATCACGCCCTCGCGCAGCCCGAACGGCGCCACCAGCAGCCGGCGGAACGAGCGCTGGCGCGAGAGACCGGTCAGGTAGTTGAACAGGTCGGTCACGTCGGCGCCCAGCTCCGAGCGGCAGCTCAGGAGCCCGAGGTCGACATAGATGCGGGCGGTCTTGGTGTTGTAATTGCCGGTCCCGATGTGGACGTAGCGGCGCAGACCGCGCCCCTCCCGCCGGACGATCAGCATGGTCTTGGAGTGGGTCTTGAGGCCCACCAGCCCGTACACCACGTGGGCGCCCACCTGTTCCAGGGCCCGCGCCCAGCCGATGTTGGCCTCCTCGTCGAAGCGTGCCTTGATCTCGACCAGGACCACCACCTGCTTGCCGCGCTCGGCGGCCCGGATCAGTGCCTGCACGATGGGCGAGTCGCCGCTGGTGCGGTACAGCGTCTGCTTGATCGCGAGCACGTCGGGGTCGTCGGCGGCCTGCTCCACGAAGCGCTGCACGGTCCGCGCGAACGACTCGTATGGATGGTGGACCAGGATGTCGCCGTCGCGGATCGCGGCGAAGACGTCGACCGGCTCGTCCGGGTCGGCCGGCGCCAGGCGGGGCGGCGTCACCGGGGTCCACGCCGGCAGCTGGAGGCTGGGGATGTCGAGATCGGCGATCTCGAATAGCGCCGTGAGGTCCAGCGTGCCGGCGACCTCGTACACGTCCTCGGGAGAGCACTGCAGGCCGCGCTCGAGGATCGCCCGCGTCTCCGCCGGCATCGAACGCTCCACCTCGAGGCGGACCACCTCGCCGAACCGCCGCCGGCGAAGCTCCTCCTGGATGGCGAGCAGCAGGTCGTCGGCCTCGTCCTCCTCGATCGCGAGGTCGGCGTTGCGCGTCACTCGAAACAGGTGGTGCTCGAGGATCTCCATGCCGGGGAAGAGGATGTCGAGGTTCTCGGCGATGACCTGCTCGAGCAGCATGTAGGTCCGAACCCCGACCTCCACGAGCCGGGGGAGCACGGGCGGGACCTTGATCCTCGCGAACCCGCGCTCACCGGTCTCCGGGTTGCGAACGGTCACGGCGAGCGAGAGCGACAGGTTGCTGATGTACGGGAAGGGGTGGCCCGGGTCGACCGCCAGCGGCGTCAGCACCGGGAAGATCTCGTCGATGAACCGCTGGCGCAGCTCCAGGTGGCGCTCGGGCCGCTCCGACCAGCCCACGATCCGGATTCCGTGTCCGACCAGCTCGCGCCGCACCTGGGCCCACGTGTCGGACTGGTCGGCGACGAGGGGCAGGACCCTGGCGCGGATCGCGCGCAGGGTCTCGGCCGGACTCAGCCCGTCCGGCGTGCGCTGCGCCCCCCCCGCGGCCATCTGCTGCTTGACTCCGGCGACCCGCACCTGGAAGAACTCGTCGAGATTGCTCGCGAAGATGGCCAGGAACCGCGCCCGCTCGAGGAGCGGGTTGCGCTCGTCGATCGCCTCGTGCAGGACGCGGGCGTTGAAGTCGAGCCAGCTCAGCTCGCGGTTGGTGTACGGCATCGCCGGCGCATGCCGCTCCTTCCGGCCCGCTCGCTGCGTGCCGGTGGCCTGACCGCCGTGGGGACGGACCGCGGTCATGGCGCGCTCAGGGTTCCGGGATGTAGCGTCGGTCGCCCGTCGCGGGGTCGAACCAGACCCGGAGCCGCTTGCCGGTGGTGGGGTCGTCGAAGACCTCGTCGGTCCGCTCGTAACGCCCGGTCCCGGGGCCCGGAGGGGAGGCCGGCGGACGTGGGCTCCACGGTGGGCCCGCCGGCGGGTTGGCGCGGGCAGCCGCTCTTTCCTCGGGGTGCGACCGGTACCGGGCCTGCTCGTACAGCGCGATCAGGATCAGGATCGCGCTGGGGATCAGGAGCCAGGAACCGCCTACCGGTTCGCCCGCCGCGATGACCGCGAGCCCGAGCAGGAACCCGAGCCCGCCCGCGATCCCCAGCACGCCGCGCAGCAGCTGCGAGAGATCGGTGCTGCCCATCGCACGTCCCGCCGGTCCGGCCGCGCTCAGCGCGCCTGCTCGTGCCCGGACTGGCCCGGCTCGATGACCACGGCCGTGCCGTAGGCCACGATCTCGGTCATGGTCTGGCCCATCTCGGAGCTGTCGAACCGCATGGTCAGGATGGCGTTCGCGCCCATCGCGGTCGCGTTGGCCACCATGCGATCGATCGCATGCTTGCGGGCGTCCTCCAGGAGCTCGGTGTACTCCTTGATCTCGCCCCCGACGATCGACCGGAGGCCGGCGGCGACGTTGCCCGCGAGGCCGCGGCTCCGGACCACCACGCCGAAGCACTGGCCCTTGGTCTCGGCGACACGGTAACCGGCCACGAAGTTGGTGGTGCTGATGATCATGGCGGTCGCCTCCTCAGCGCTCCACGGCTGTGCGCGCGGCTCGGCGCGCCTCGTCCTCCGGGCAGGGGCAGTTCGCGCGGAGCTGCTCGAAGGTGTAGTACCCGGTGTGGTGGCCGTCCGCCCACGTCGGTGCGATCGCGTAGGTCCCCACGAGCTGCACGTCCACCAGGCGCGTCTGGTCCGGTGCCAGGGTCGGCGACGAGTCGAGCCAGCCCGGCATGCCGGCCTCGCCGCGGCAGTAGGCGCACGGGCAGAGCCAGCGCAGGGCCACCGTGTCGTAGACGGTGTGGTGGTCGTCGGCCCAGTCGATCTCGAGGCGGCCGGTCTCCCGATCGGCATGGATGCGGGCAGGGGCGAGGTACTCGCCGCCCGACGTGTAGCTGGAGGACATGGCGGGATTGTAGCGGTGCCCGCGTGTGGCGCCGGTCCACTTCTCGCGCCGGTCCACTTCTCGCGCCGGCGATACACTCGCACGAACGCTCCCCGCGCCGCCGGCCGCCGACCGGCCGCTCGCTCCACGAGAAGGTTGCATGTCCAGACCGCCGCTGCCCTCCGATCTCCATGATCTCCACGTGCCGACCGAGGTCCGCCTCTCTCCGGACGGGCGATGGGTCGCGTTCACGGTCAAGGCCACCGGCCCCGCAAAGGACGACTACCGTGAGGCCGTGTGGCTCGCGCCGGCCGACGGCTCGGTCCCGGCCCGGCAGCTCACGCTCGGGTCGCGCCACGACACGCATCCGCGCTGGAGCCCCGACGGCAGCCGGCTGGCATTCCTGTCGGATCGCGGGGCAGTGCTCGAGGCCGGGGGCGGCGGCACCCGGCCCGGCCGCACCGGCTTCGGGCGGCGCCACGGTGACGCGCCCGGGGCGAGCCCGGCCGAGCTCGCGGACGGCGCGACGCAGGTCTGGCTGCTCCCGATGGCGGGCGGTGAAGCGCGCGAGCTGACCCAGCTGCCGCACGACGTGAAGGACCTGGCCTGGAACCCCGACGGGTCGCGGCTGTGCGTCTTGAGCTCGGCCGAGTCGGCCACGCCGAGTGCGCGGAAACGGCGCGAGCCCGGCGAGCCCCCGGAGTCGGACTACCGCTTCATCGACCGGCTGCAGTACCAGTTCAACGGTGCGGGCTTCACCCACGATCGCTTCGCCCACCTCTGGCTGGTCGACGCCGGTACGGGCGACGCCCGCCGGCTGACGTCAGGGCCGTACAACGACGGCGCCTTCGACTGGAGTCCGGACGGGCGGCGGATCGTGTTCGAATCGCGGCGGCACCGGGACCACGACCTCGACTGGCAGATGGAGCTGTTCCTGCTGGAGGTGGAGACCGGGCGGGTGGCGCGGCTGACCGGGGGCCGCGGCCGGCGCGAGTTCTCGGCACCCGCCTGGAGCCCGGACGGCCGCTGGATCGCCGCGGTCGGCCACCGCTACCAGGGCCGGGGGCCGGCACGCCGGGACGTCTGGCGATTCCCGGCCACGCCCGAGCAGGTGGGCGAGGACCTGACGGGCCCGACCGACCTGATGGTGGGCGCCAGCGTGGGCAGCGACCTGATCGGGGGCGGTGGCCCCGCCCTCCACTGGAGCGGCGACGGCCGCTGGATCACGTTCAGTGCGCCGATCGAGGGCAGCTACGAGCTCTGGCGGGTGGAGGCAGAGACCACGACGGGCGCCTCGGCGGGGACGCCCGCCGTCGAGCGCCTGACGGCCGGCCGGCACTTCCTTTCGCGGATCCACCAGGTGCCACTGGACGGCGGGGCGGTCCGTGTCGCCGCGACCGCGGCCGACCCCACCCATCCGTTCGAGGTGGTGGTGGCCGACGTCCCGGCCGGCCTGCTCGAGCCGCTCGAGGGGGACGCCCTGCGACGCGTCAGCGACCTGATGGCCACGCGCTGGGCGGACGTGTCGCTCGTGGAGCCCGAGACCCGCTGGCACGAGGTGGACGGCCGCCGGATCGAGGGCTGGTTCTACCCGGCGCCGGTGCGTGATGACGGCCGTCCCGCACCGCTGGTCGTCGAGATCCACGGGGGACCGGCCACGCTGTACGGGTATTCGCCGTTCTGGGAGTGGCAGTGCCTGGTCGCGGCGGGGATGAGCGTGTACGCGTGCAACCCGCGCGGGTCCGAGGGCTACGGGCAGGCCTTCGTGCGGAGCAACTTCCGCGACTGGGGCGACGGCCCCATGGCCGACGTGATGGCCGGCGTCGACGCGCTGGTGGCCGACGGGCTGGCCGACCCGGACCGGCTCGGCGTGACCGGCGGCTCGTACGGCGGCTACCTGACCAGCTGGATCGTGGGGCACACCGACCGCTTCAAGGCGGCGCTCACCGCGCGGTCGGTCAACGACATGACCTCGCAGATGCTCTCCGGGGACATCGGCGGGCCCATGTTCGGGCTCGAGGAGTACGGCGTGAACCCGTGGGAGGACCACGAGCTGTACTGGCGGCACAGCCCCATCGCGTATGCCGACCGGGTGCGCACGCCGCTGCTGATCCAGCACGCCGAGAAGGATCTTCGCGTGCCCATCACGCAGGCCGAGGAGTTCTTCGCCGTGCTGCGCGCGTTCCGGCGCCCGGTCCGACTCATGCGGGTCCCTGACGAGACGCACGAGCTGACCCGGAGCGGGACGCCATTCCGTCGCGTCGAGAACATCGTGCAGGTGGTGGGCTGGTTCCGGCACTTCCTGGTGCAGGGCCGGCGGGGCCTGCCGGCGCTGCCGCGGGAGAAGCGGGTCCGGCCCTAGTCAGCAGGCGCCCGGGCAGTCGCCGGGCAGGGCCAGGAGCGGGCCCCGGGGTAGGCCCGGGTGGCTACCCGCGCGGGTGGGTCGCTCGCGACCATCGGCCCGGCGTCCCGGGCCCTGCGCCCCTGTGGCCGCGGGCGGGAGGGCCGTAGCGTCGCCGTCGTCAAGCGTCCCATTCGGAGTCACCGATGTCCCGGCAGCGTCCCACCCGCTCCCTGTTTCTCCGTACCCTCGGCGGCGTCGCCGTGGCGGCGCTCGCCACGGGCTGCGCCGGCACGGCCGCGCGGCCGGCGTGGACGGAATCGGCCGCCGGCCGCGCCCTCCCCGGGCCGGTGACGGCGTTCAGCGCGCCGGTCGTGCGCCCGGCCGTCGCGATCCGTGCCGCGCCGCGCGTGGCCAGCGGGTCCGCAGGGTCCGCCGCGCCGACGAACGAGTCGGCTGCGGTCGCCCCGGCGAGCGGATCGGCTGACGTCGCCCCGACAGGCGGATCGGCTGGCCCAACGGTGCACGTCTACCTGACCATCGTGACCGGCGACATGACCGGCAGGCCCGACTGGCCGGCGTACGTCCCCTCCAACGTCGAGCTGCCCGCGTACTCGACTGTCGTGGTCACCGTGACGGACTTCGACAGCGCCACCCCGCTCCCGGCGGCGCTGCAGGTCTATGCCCGTGCCAGGGGGATCGTCGGCGATACCTTCACGGTCACGCCCATCGATCCGAAGACCCCGAACGCGGCGGCCGGGCCGACCACCGTCCGTACCTCCCTGGACCCGGCCGACGTCGCGCACACGCTGACGGCTCCGGGCCTCGGGCTGAACGTGCCGATCGCGCCGTTCGCGCGAGTGACCTTCATGGTCCGCACCGGCGCGCCGGGAGCGTACACCTGGCACTGCATGGACCCCTGCGGCGGTGGCGCCAGTGGATGGGGCACGGCCATGGCGGCGCAGAGTGGTTACATGGAGGGCACCATCACCGTCGCGTGACCGAACGCCGCATCGCGACACCGGCGAGCAGCGCTTGGGCCCATCGCGTACCGTGACGCGGATGGGAGGCGACAGGTGACGGTCTCCGAGGACCAGGTCCGCGACGTGGTCCGCCGGGTGGTTGGCGCGATGTACGATGCCGGGGCGGAGCCGGCATCCACCGGCGCCCCGGCCGCGACCGAGGACACGACCGCCGCGATCCCCGCCGCCGTGGGGGCGCCGGTCGCGATCGCCATCGGTGCCGACCACGGGGGGTTCGAGCTCAAGCAGCTGATCGGCCGGAGGCTCGGAGAGGAGGGCTACACGATCCACGACTGCGGCACCGCGACCGCCGACCCCGTCGACTACCCCGACTTCGCCCATGCCGTCGCCCGGCTCGTCGCGGACGGCACCTGCCGCTGGGGCATCGTCGTCGACGGGGCCGGGATCGGCTCGTGCATGGTCGCCAACAAGGTGCCCGGCGTGCGGGCCGCGCTCTGCCACGACGTGACCTCCGCGCGCAACAGCCGGGAGCACAACCACGCCAACGTGCTGACCCTGGGCGCGCGACACGTGGGGGTCGGCCTGGCCATGGAGATCGTGGAGGCCTGGCTGGGCACCCCGTGGGGCACCGGGCGTCACGCCGCGCGCGTCGAGAAGATCGCGGAGATCGAGCGGCGGTACTCGAGGGACCGGGTGTGAACGGCGCACTCGACCGCGACCGGCTGATCGAGGCGGTCACACGCGAGGTGCTCGCCGCGCTGTCCGGCGCGTCGGGCGACGCCTGCCGGGACTGCCTCGGGTCGTGCGCCGCCCACAGCCCGGACAGGGTGCGGGCTGTGGTGGCCGGTGGAGCCGAGCGCATCGCCTACCAGGGGAACGGCGCGGACGTGCCCCGCGATCTCGCCCGCTACATCGACCACACGCTGCTGCGTCCCGACGCCACCGCCGGCGACATCGACCGCCTGTGCGGCGAGGCGAAGGAGTACGGCTTCGCGGCCGTCTGCATCAACCCGACCTGGATCCGTCGCGCGGCCACGGTCCTGCGCGGCACGCCGGTGGCGGTGGCCTCGGTGGTGGGGTTCCCGTTCGGTGCGTCGACCAGCGAGGTCAAGGCGACCGAGGCGCGCCGCGCCCTGCGGGACGGCGCCCGCGAGATCGACATGGTGCTCAACATCGGCGCCCTCAAGAGCGGCATGCGCGAGGCCGTGCGGGAGGACATCGCGCGGGTCTCCGACGCGTGTCACGAGGCGGGCGCGATCAACAAGGTCATCATCGAGGCCGCGTTGCTGACCGACGAGGAGAAGGTGATCGCCTGCCGCCTCGCGCAGCTGGCGCGCGCCGACTTCGTGAAGACGTCCACGGGTTATGCGTCGGGCGGTGCGACCGTCTATGACGTCGCCCTGATGCGCGAGACCGTGGGGCCGAAGATGGGCGTCAAGGCCGCCGGGGGGATCCGGACGGCAGAGGACGTCCGGGAGATGATCGCCGCCGGGGCGACCCGCATTGGGGCATCCGCGGGCGTGAAGATCGTGACCGGAGGGAGCAGGGAGGCCCGTGAGCACTATTGACCTTCGCGCGTACGTCTTCCTGGACAGCCTCCAGGCGCAGTACGCGGCGTTCCTGGGCACCGTGGCGCAGGGCTTCCTCCCGCTCGCCGGCGACGCGTCGCTGTACGTGGAGGTCTCGCCCGGTATCGAGATCAACCGCCTCACCGACGTGGCGCTCAAGGCGACCGCGGTGAAGCCGGGCATGCAGATCATCGAGCGCTACTTCGGGCTGCTGGAGGTGCACGCGCCGTCGCAGGCGGAGGTCCGTGCGGCGGGGGCCGCGATCCTCGAGGCGGTGGGTCTCACCGAGGGCGACCGGATC
>JAJYDP010000151.1 GCA_021777365.1 Chloroflexota bacterium
CCGCGCGCTTCGTCTTTCCCGCCATGATCGCCTCCGTCCGAGCGTGGGAAGATCATCATGGCGAGTATAGATCAGAACGTAAGTGTATTGCCGGAACGCTCTACTAGTCAGCATGGAGCCACGTCCCGACGTGGTAGACGATCGCACCGGCCGAAAGCGAGATGACGAGCAGGAGCCCGAGGTCCGCGAGCGCCCACCTCCAGCCGCCGGTTTCCTGCCGCATGACGGCGAAGGTCGCCACGCAGGGGATGAAGAGCATCTGGACGACGAGGAACGCCAGACCTGCCGCCGGCGTCACGGTGGGGGCCAAGTTGGCGGCCAAGTCGGTGCCGCCCCGACCGGACGCGAAGAGGATCCCGAGGGTGGCGATCGTGTTCTCCTTGGCCACGAAACTCGTCAGCAAGGCCACGATCATCTGCCAGTCGAGTCCCAGTTGGGCGCCGAGCGGCGCGAAGAACCGACCGATCGCCGCGAGGTAGCTGGTCTCCATCTCTCTGGTCGGGAACGTCGCGAGCACCCAGACCAGCACGGAAAAGACCACGATGATGCCGCCCGCCTTCTTGAGGAACGCGACCGTCCGTTGCCACACGGCAAGCGAGATGGTGCGGGCGTTGGGCAGATGGTACAGGGGCAGTTCCATGATGAACGCGGCGTGCTTGCCGCCGAAGACGAACCGGTGCAGCAGGACGCCGGTGAGCGCGAGCGTCGCCAGGCTCAGGCCGATGAGCGCCCACATCACCCAGAAGGCCGCGGCGCCAAAGAAGATCGGCGCGAGGACCGTTACCACCGCCATGCGTGCCGTGCACGGCACGAGCGGCGCGAGCAGGATGGTGAGGAGGCGTGCCTTGGGCGAATCGATGATGCGCGTGCCCAGGACCGCCGGGACGTTGCACCCGAAGCCCAGGAGCAGCGGGAAGAACGACTTGCCGTGCAGGCCCATGAGGTGCATGTAGCGGTCCATCACGTAGGCGATGCGCGCCATGTAGCCGACGTCCTCCAGGAGCGCGAGGACGGCGAAGAAGATGAGCAGGATCGGCAGGAACGTGATGACCATCCCGGCCCCCGCCAGCACCCCGTCCGCGAGCACGCCCGATAGCCACCAGGGCGCCCCGGCAAGGACCTGGCGCAGCCATGACGCGCCGCCCTCGACGAGGTATGTGTCGAGGAGACGCTGCAGCGGCGCGCCGATCGCGTACGTCAGCCAGAAGACGGCGCCCAGGATGCCCAGCACGAGGAGCAACCCCCAGAGCGGGTGCGTCGCGACCCGGTCGATCCCGTCGGTCAGGACGACCTGTCCGGCGCGCGGCCGGGAGACGGCGGCGCGCACCATCCGGGCGATCCATTCGTACCGGCTGCTGGCGATCTCGAGGATCGCGTCTTCGTGGCGCAGGAGGAGCGCATCGACCTGCTCCCACTCGCCCGGCGGCAAGCGCTCGCGGATCATCTGTGAGATCTCGGTGTCGCCTTCGAGCAGCTTGAGGGACACCCAGTCGTGCGGATAGGGCGCTGGCACGGCAGGCGCCACCAGCCGCTTGAGTTCTTGGGCCACACGTTGGTGCTCTGGGTCGATCTGCGGTCGCGAGGGCGCGTAACCCGCTGGGTCGCGGGCCGTGCGCAGGATCACCTGGACCAGTTCCCGCACGCCCTGGTTCTTCACGGCGATCATCGGCACCACCGGTAGCTTGAGGGCGCTCTCCAGCACCGCGGGTTCGACGTGGATGCCACGTCGTTCGGCGATGTCCAGCATGTTGAGGGCGACGACGACGGGGGCCGGCAGCGCGAGCAACTCTGCCAGGAGGTACAGATTGCGCTCGAGGGCGGCGACGTTGACGATCAGCACCACGAGGTCGGGGCGTTCCTTGACGACGAAATCCCGCGCAACCCGTTCCTCGGGCGAATCCGCCGTCAGGCTGTACGTACCCGGGAGATCGACCAGCCTGATCTCGACGTCTTCTTCACCGCGAGCGTAGTACACACCGGTCTTCTGCTCGACCGTCTTGCCGGGCCAGTTGCCGACATGCTGGCTCAACCCGGTCAACATGTTGAAGACGGTGGACTTGCCGACGTTGGGCTGGCCGGCCAAGGCCACCGTGATCTGGCGCGTTGCCGCACCCTGCGCCACCGTCATGCGAGGTGCTCGCCGTCGGGTACAGGCTGGGATGGCGTGACCTGCACCAGCACGTGCCCGGCTTCACGACGTCCCAAGGCAATCCGACTCTCGCGCACGAGCGTGATCAACGGCCCGCGGCCGTAGTTCTGCATGACCCGTATCGGGGCGCCGACGGTGAACCCCAAGGCCGTCATCCGGCTCAGGAAGCCGGTGCCGCCCCTGAGATCACAGACGACGCCGTGCGCTCCGGCCGGCAGGTCACCCAACGGCGTGGGTGCCGCTCCCCGGCCATTCGATCCCTGCGTCTCGCAGCGATCCATCGCCCTCCCCTGAGCGGGGCTCATGTTGCACCGGCCGAACGACGGGTCGGCCGGTGCAATTCAGAGCCACGCGGTCAGATTTACGCTATCGTACCGCCCAGCGGGTTCATGGCCAAGGAGAATGCGATCGCCACCCTGGGCGTCCTCCACGGCGGCCAGGCGCATGCCAGCCTCGACGCGGGCGCTGGCCGCTGGTGAGCAGCGGGCTTCTGCTCGCCGTCGCCCTGGCGGGAGGCACGCTGACCTATCAGGGCGCCCGCCTCCTCGGCGCCGGCACCTGAGCCGTCGGGAGAGTCAGGTCCCGGCCGGGTTGAGCGCCCCGGCGGTTCAGCCGTTCAGCGAACAACACGCGCTCGACAGCACCTGGTTGACCTCACCCGTCGCCTACATCCAGCACTGGCTCACCGCTCCCAGATGTCGCCCGAGCCGACCGCCCGCAGGGTCCCGACGGTCACGACCGCCCAGAAGCCCAGGAGCAGCAGGAAGAGCGCGAGCGCGGCCGTCTCCAGCAGCCCCACGTGCCAGCTCCGCGCCAGCGCGACGGTGCTCGCCGTATATGCCCCGAGCGGGAAGGTGAAGGCCCACCACCCCAGCCCGTACGGGAGCTCCCCGCGGCGCAGGTAGGCCGCCAGCAGCAGGATCGCCGAGGCCAGCCACCACAGCCCGAAGCCCCACATGGCGGCCGCCGTCAGCGACGAGAGCTGTGCCACGACCGGCGCCATGGAACCCCAGAGCGGCGCGCCCGCCTGGGCGGTCCGCAGCAGGACCAGGCTGCCCACCCCGATCGGCCCGAGCCCGATCCAGAGCGAGGGCGCCAGGGGCGCCGCCGGCAGCGGATGGAAGATCAGCCGGTCGTACAGGAGCGAGGCCACCAGCACGAACAGCACGAACCCCATCCCCCAGAACGCGTAGGCGCCGAAGAGCAGGGCGGCCGCATCCTCGCGCCCCACGTGGGGCATCAGCGGGAGCAGGGCGAGCGGGACCACGATGTTGACCACCGGCGGGATGAACCACGCTCCGTTTGCCAGCTCGGGCCCAACAGGGTGCGTCACGAACAGCAGGTGGGCGAACAGCACGCTGACCGCGAAGGCCAGCACCAGGCCAAGCGCGGCGAGGATCGCGACGGTGAAGGCGACGTCTCCGGGCGCGCCGATCGACGGCCCGACGGTGGCGATCCCCACCGCCAGCACCAGGATGCCGCCCGGGAACGTGCCGTAGAGGGCGCCGGCCACCGGGCTGGCCAGGTCCTGGCGCGCCGCGTCCGGGTGCTGGATCCAGCGCGCGACGTAGGGAAGCCCGAGCAGCACCGCGAGCACGGCGGCGAGCGCGACCAAGGCCACGCCGAAGGCCCTGGCGAGATCGCCGAGGCCGGCGACCTGGCCGGGGTCCTGGTAGGCGATGATCCCGACGATGGCCGTTCCCATGACGGCTCCATACCAGCCGGGGTGGAAGCCGCGCAGCCGCACCTGCGATGCGGTGGCCGCCGCTTCCTCGGCGAACAGGGTGGTGGACACGAGAGATTCCTCCGAACGGGCGATGGTGGACGATGCGGTCCGTCAGGGCGGCCGTCAGGGTGGGGAGGGACACCCCTGACGCGCCGGGCACCGTCGTGCCGCGACCTGCACGAGCGGACGCATCGGGAGGCGCATCACAGCAGGTCCAGCGCCATCTTGGCGGCGATCACCCAGAGCAGGACGCCGATGATCCGCTTGAGCTGCGGGCCAGTCAGCCGGGTCCTCATCACGTGCGATCCGACGAGGGACCCCGCCGCGGCCAGCGCGGCCATGCTCAGCGTGAAGCGCGGGTCGATGCCGCCCAGGGACGCGTGGCCGGCGAACCCCGAGAGCGAGGAGAAGAAGACCGCCAGTGCCGTGGTGCCGGCCGCGACCTTCGGCTCGAGGCCGAGCCAGGTGAGCCCGGGCAGGATGACGTTGCCGCCCCCCCACGCCGAGCAGGCCACCCAGGAACCCGGCCACGCCGCCGACCCCCGCCCCGACCCCGGCCTCGGCCGCCCGCCCGACATCGCGACGGGAGGCCCGGGCCCGGTAGAAGAGCATCATCGCCCCGGCGAAGAGCAGAAAGCCGACGAAGAGCGCGAGCAGCACGCGCCGGTCCACGCTCGCCGTCAGGCGCGCACCCAGGGGCGCCAGGACGACCGCCGCGACGAGCACCGGCACGCCGGCTCGCCAGTCGATGAGCCGCCCGCGCCAGTACGCCACCGTTGCGGCCGAGAGGCTCACTGCGTTCAGCAGCAGCGCCGTGGACGTCGCCTGACCGAGGGGCACGCCCAGGTAGTAGAAGAGGGGCACGAAGAGGAACGCGGCGCCCAGGCCGACCATGGCCATGACGCCCGAGAAGACGAAGACGCTTGCCCCGCCGACGGCGTAGAGCAGCACGGCTCGACGGCCCTCTGGATCAGCGCGGATAGCCCGAGCAGGCCGCGCACACCAGCCGGCCTTCCGCCACCCGAAGGTACGGCTCGGCGACGAGCTCGCCGCAGGACGGGCAGACCGCGAAGCGCACGACCTCCTCGGGCTCGCTCCACGCGCGCGCCTCGATCGGCCCGACGGTCATGATCTCCCCCGCCAGCGCGTCCCAGACCAGGTGCACGACCTCCATCTGCTCATCGTCGGGGATCTGCGAGGCTGGCACGCCCGCGGCGCGCTTCTGCATGAACGAGGTGGCGCGGATACGCGGCTGGAGGGTCGGCTTGTAGGCAACCCGGACGGCGCGCTGGGCATCCTTGTCGATGAGGGTGACCGCGAACTTCCCCTCCCCCGACTTCTCGATGTTGCCTTTGCCGAACGTGCAGCCGGTGGTGAACTGGATGCCGTCGCCGAAGCACATCCCGCCGTGGTAGTCGCCGGTCTCGATGATCGCGTGCAGTTCCTTGGCGCCCGCGCGCGTCGCGCCGAGTTCGCCCATGGCGGCCAGCCCCAGCCGCACGCCGGCCGTGCTGGCCCAGCACTTGTGGCCGTGGAAGGCCAGGGCCTGGCTCAGGATCTCGGTGTCATCCATGGATCGCTCCCCTGGTGGCCAGTAGACGAGGACGTGGGAGGCCGAGCCGATCTCGACGATGAAGCGCCCCGCCGCGATCACCTCGGCGTTCTCGACGAACTGGGTCGAGGCATCGATCCGCCGCTTGTTGACGCTCGGCGGGCAGGCCAGCAGCCGCCCTCCGAGCTCCCGGTAGTCCGCCAGCAGCTTCGACAGAGGTGGGAAGCCGTCCACGGCCACGGCGTCGGCGGCACCCTTGACGGCCAGTTCAACACCTGCGCCCTGCAGCCCCACGACGACGTCCACCTCGGATGCCAGGGCTCCGACGGCCATGACGAAGGGGATCGTCGCCTTCTCGGGCTCGTCGGGTCCGTGCGTGACCATGATCACGTCCACCGGTATCTGGCGGGTCACGCGCCGCGTCCGGCCTGCCCGTCCATCGGGCGGTTTGGCATGGTCGTGATGCCTCGCGCTGCTCTGCATGCGGAGGCGGGGAGGCGTGGGGCGCAGAGCCTTATGCCTCCCCGCCGGTACGTTCAGGTCTTCGCCGGCCGCGAGTGACCGCCGGGGCGTACCCGGCGCCTCGCCGACGCCTCGAACATCTCAGGCACAACTGTGACAAGTTCGACTGAGGCGCGCCCGGGTCCCGAGGCCCGTTCTGGCAGGGCCGGATGGCACGGGAGGCTCCGTCGGGCGGCAACGGCGCCGGACGGCTCGGGTTACTCGCCAGCCCTGGGCGTGCGAGGCGTGGTCGCACCACCCCGCGACGCTCCTGGCCTCCAGTCGCCGCAGATCCGGATCCGGCGAATCGGCCGCGTGCGAGCCCGGTGGCGGCTGCTGGGTGGCTACCCTGGGGCGGTTACCGTGGACCAGCCCTGGTGCACCGCACGGGGCACATCACCAGCCGGGGTGGCCGTGGACGATCCGTCACGCGCCGGTCTGGTTCTCCAGGTGCTCGACCAGCGTCCGCAGCGCGACGGCCCGATCCTCCGGTGCGTGCGAGGCAAGCGCGACGCCGACGAGGAACGCCGAGATGGGAGCCGCTATGCGCTCGCTGGCGTGGGCAGCCACGCGGGCCAGGTCGAGGATCGCGGCCTGTTCGACAGCGGTAGGCTGGGCGCTCCCCGCCGGCAGCTCGCGGGCCAGGAGATCGAGCCACGCCGACAGTGGCAGGGCGTGCTCGGATTGCGTTGTCATCGGGCCTCTCCTTCGCTCGCTCCCGCGGCTGCGTCGAGCACCTCGCGCGCCCACCCGTAGGCGGCCGCCGTGGCAGGAAAGCCGGCCGTGGGCACCGCGAGGGCGACGGCATGGAGCAGGGCCTCGGCCGTGATCCCCTCCTCGAGCCCGCGCCGGACGTGCGAGCGCACCGCTCCCTCGGAGGACAGCCCGATCGCGATCCCCAGCTTCACCAACCGCTGCTCGCGCAGGGTCAGCGGGCCGGCCGCGCGGCAGGCTTCGGCCACCGCATCGTACGCACCGGCCACGTCAGGGTACGAGGCTCGCAGCGCCAGGTACACGCCCGGGAGGTAGCCTCCCGGCTGTTGGTCGTTCATGGATCCCTCCAGGAGTGAACGGGAGCGATCGCCGGGCCGTCGCGTGGCATGGTAGCCGCACGGACTGCCGATTGCCGCGGCAGTCCGCATGCTGGAAGTCCACTTTTCTCGCCGAACGGCAGGCGACTGGCATGCCGGATGACCCCTGACCCTCCACCGGAGGTCGACCAGCATGGCGGACGGTGCGGTGGTTCGCCGCTCGTCCAGGCGGCGAGCCTGGCCCCGGGGATTGCGCCCCGCGGGCGGCGGTGCGCACCGCGATTCCCACGGTACGGGAGGGAGCAGGGACCCATGCCGAACCCGGAGACTCAGGGGGGCACGGCCGTCGCAACGCCCGAACCGGCAGCCGACTCTGCCGAAACCACGGCCCTCCAACGACGCGAGTTCATGACCAAGGCGGCCGCCGTCCTGGCGGCCGGGGCCGTCCTTCCATGGGGTGGACTCCAGGCGACGGTGTTCGCCCCAGACAGGGAGAAGACCGCGAAGGGACATGGCGCCCGGCGTGCCGTGGCCGCCCCCGCGTTCGACATCAGCCCCCAGGCGGACGAGGACATCCTGGTCCGCATGCAGCGCGACCTGGTCCGTGCCCTGCGGAAGCCGATCGAGCAGCGCCGGTGGGGCATGGTCATCGACACGCGCAAGTGCGTGGCCTGCATGTCGTGCACCGTCGCGTGTGTGATGGAGAACAAGCTACCCCCCGGCGTCGTCTACCGTCCGGTCGTCGACACCGAGATCGGAACCTACCCCAACGTCACCCGGCGGTTCCTGCCCCGGCCGTGCATGCAGTGCGAGAACCCGCCGTGCGTCGCGGTCTGCCCCGTCGCGGCGACGTTCAAGCGGCCGGACGGGATCGTCGAGATCGACTACGACGCCTGCATCGGCTGCCGGTACTGCATCACCGCCTGCCCGTATCAGGCTCGAACCTTCGACTTCGGCGCCAACTGGACCGACAACGCGGCGCGCGGCCCGGAGGCCGCGCTCGCGCTCGACTCGGGCGCGCCCTACGAACACCTCCCCAACTTCGAATACAGCGAGGAGTGGCGTCGGGCCGAGGGCGTCGTCCCCACGAGCCCGGTCGGAAACGCCCGGAAGTGCACGTTCTGCGCCCACAGGCTCGAGGTGGGCTTGCTGCCGATGTGCGTCACGACGTGCATCGGCCGGGCGACGTTCTTCGGCGACCTCGACGATCCGACCGCCCTCGTCTCGGAGCTCACCGCCAGCCCCAGCGTGACCCGACTCAAGGAAGAGCTTGGGACCGAGCCCAAGGTCTTCTACCTGCTGTGAGGAGGACCGAGGCATGACTGCCGGGACACGAGCACCCCAGCTCACCGGTCTTGGCTGGCCGCCCGCCGTGCGCTACGGCGCCCTCGTCGTCTGGCTGGTGGCCGCGGTCATCGGGGCGATCGGGATCGGCCAGCGGCTCCTGCTCGGCGAGCGGCTGACGGCCTACTCGAGCTACATCCCGTGGGGCCTGTGGGTCGCCGCGTACATCTTCTTCGTCGGCCTCTCTGCCGGGGCGTTCCTCCTGTCCAGCCTCGTCTACGTCTTCGGCGTCCGCCAGTTCGAGCGGATTGGGCCGCTCGCGCTCTTCGTGGCGGCGGTCACGCTCGCGATGGCCCTCCTCTCGATCCTCTTCGACCTGGGCCACATGGAGCGCTTCTGGGAGGTGTTCGTCCGGCCCCAGTTCCACTCGATGATGGCCTGGATGGTCTGGCTCTATGCCGCCTACTTCTTGCTCCTGCTCGGGGAGCTGTTCCTTGCTCTCCGCCGCCGCGTCGTGCGCCTGAGTGCGGACCAGATCGGTCGCGACGACCGGTGGATCCGGATCCTGGGCACGATCGGCGTCCCGCTCGCCGTCGCCTTCCACGGCGGTGTCGGCGCCTTGTTCGGTACGGTCGTCGCGCGCGAGTACTGGAACACGGCGCTCTTCCCGATCATCTTCCTCAGCGGCGCGCTCCTGTCCGGCAGCGCGCTCCTGACCGCCACCGTGGTGTTCATCTGGCCGACGCGGGATGCGGCGTGGCGCGAGCTCGTGGGCGGGCTCGTCAAGATCGTCATCGGCCTCGTCCTGCTCGAGCTCCTGCTCGAGTTCGCCGAATTCACGATCCCGGCCTGGTACCAGGTCGGCTCGGGGGCCAACCTCATCACGTATGTGCTGTTCGGGCCGTTCTGGTACGTGTTCTGGGTGGTCTACCTCCTCCTCGGGGTCGTGGTCCCACTCATCCTCCTGACCCGACGCAACATTGCCCTGCAGGGCATCGGCGCGGCGCTCGTCGCGATCACCTTCTTCGCCGTCCGGCTCAACCTGATCATCCCGGGCCTGATCACGCCCGAGCTCCGAGGCCTCGAGCACGCGTATCTCGACCCGGTTGCCGGTCG
>JAJYDP010000152.1 GCA_021777365.1 Chloroflexota bacterium
CGGCGCCCACGTCGACCGAGCCGGAGGTCGCCGCCGCGTCGGTGCACACGTAGTTCATGGTGAAGTCGCCCGTGTACGCCGACGAGTTGAAGACCTTGCTGATCTTGAAGTAGCCCTGGTCCGGCACCAGGGGATTGGTGACCTCGACGGTCGCCGACGAGCTGTCGCCGGTGAGGTCGACCGGGCTGCCGGTGATGGTCGGCGTGCCCCACGTGTAGCCGGTGGGCGGTGCCGGAACCGTTGGCTCCGTGATGGTGCACGTCGCATCCAACTCGATGTTCGTGAGCGTCACCGAACCCGGTGTCGGATAGCCGATCGTCACATCCTGCGGGAACCCCGGCAGAGACTTGTTGCCGTTTCCGGTGCAGTCGACATGGACTGTGAAGTCCGTCTGCGGGTAGGACGATGGACCGTTCGTGACGGCCTTCGTGATCGTCAGCAGCCCATAGCCGGTGACAGCACTGGCCTGCATCTGGTTGTCGCGAGAGCCCACGGCGGCGCTGTCGAGCGCGACGAGGGACACGTGGTACGGCGAACCGGGGATGCTTCCGGCGCCGGTGCCCGCTCCCCACTGGTTCTCCCATGCGACGTGAGCGCCGAACCAGAGTGCGACGCCACACGTCGTGACCCCGCTCTTCGTGGTGCACATGTCACCGGACGAAGCAGTCGTGAAGGTGATTGTGAGCTGCGCGTCACTGTCGCCCGTGTATGAGCCCAGGGACGTGATGTCGGTCACGGCGGTCATCGTGCCGCCGCGCATAGTGAATTGCTGGCCGCCATCGAAGCCGCCCGCGTTCGGGTCAACCGGGATGCCCAGTTGCATCTCGTTTGCCGTCTCGCATCCGGTGATGTCCTGGCAGCGGTCGGCAAGGGTGATCCAGTCCTCGGACCAGCTCCAGGTCGTCAGGAAGTCGTATGCATGCTTACCGGCCTTCGTCGTCCCGTAGTCCAGGGTGATGGTGTGAGTGCTGCCCGGGACGAGGTTCGTCAGCCACAGCCGCTGGACTGTGGCCGTGTTCTCCGGATACGACGAGTTGTTGTGGTTCAGGTTCCCGTTGATCCACCGGCAGCCGGTGTCACCGTTCGGGTACCCATCGCCTTGATCGTTCGCACACTGGTCATACGTGCCGATACTGAGGTCGGTGAATGTCGTGGTCGCGGTGCCGGACTGCGGCCCGGTCGCGGTCACGTTGTAGTTCGAGATGAAGTAACTCGGCAGCTGGAAGACGTCCGTGAAGCTGCCGGTTTCGGACGCCGTGTCTGTATTCGTGTACCGCCACGTCTGGCCGATCGCGTCGTCGACGACGATGGCGACCGGCTCGCCTGCCGCCCATCCGGCGCCGGTAAGGGTGACCGTCGCGCCGGGCGAGTAGTCGGCCTGGTCACTGGTGATCGTCGCCCCCGTTGGGCTCGGGGCGGCGAGGGCGGCGCCTGCCGGAAGTACAAGTGCGGCCATGAGCACAGCGACTTGGGCCGCGGCGAATGGGCGCCACAACTGCGGCGCCTTCGTTGAACTGGCGATCCTCATTCTCCTCTCCCATGGGTGATCGATCGGCGAGACACAAGTGTCAATGTGCTGCCTCCCTTGCCCGGCCTCAGCCGGGGATCCGCCCTTCAACTCGTCGAGCGCCCGATCCTCATCCACACCTCCCTCAAGTCAGCTGAAATGCGGGTCTTGGTGCCAGTGGCAGGCGGCAGCCCCGGCGTTCAGGGCACCGGGGCCCCCCGTCCGGCCCTGTGGGACCGCGAAATGGGCAACGGGCCCCGCTGCCGCGCGGGCGGGCCGCGAGGCGCGGGGCCGATCAGGCGTGGGCGACAGGCGCGGCCATGGGGAGAGACGGCGCGCACGGCGCAACCGCGCGACGGAGTGCGCAACCAAGGGGACGCTTGTGCGCGACATCCCTGGCGACCTCGATGCCCCCGTGGGCCGGGGGGCGTCGGACTGCGAGCTGTCTCCGTTGACCACGGCGGTCCTGGGTGACCGCCCGGCATGCCCGCAGGGAGCTCCCTTCCAACAACACCTGCAAGGCAGACTGCAATGCCGTTGTTACCAGTACGAACGTACCGGGTCAAGGGGGGACAGGGGTACCGGGGGATAAACGCCGGCGTTCGATGTGGATAAGTGGTGCCGCCGGGCACCACCAGGGTCCTGATCGGCGGGCGCGGCGGGTGGACGGCCCAGGTAGGGGGCGAGGAGGCTGCCGCCGGCGCAGGAGGCGGCGAAAAGGGCGGCCCGGGCACTGGGCCGCCCCTCTCGCCGGGTCAGGCGGGTGTCGCCCTGATCGACGCCCAGCCGGGGATGTTCGGAGTGGGTGGAGGCGCGAGCAGCGCCTCGAGGTCGACCGAGTCGACAGTCACGTCGTCGGAGGGGCGGCCGAGCAGGTAGCCCTGGGCCGCCGTCACGTCGAGGCTGCGCAGCACGCGCAGCTGCTCGGGCGTCTCCACGCCCTCGGCGACGACGACCGAGCCCCAGCGCTTCGCGAGCTCCACGAGCGAGCGGAGCACCGCGAGCGAGGACTCGCGAGCCGCCCCGCCCTGGACCAGGGACAGGTCGATCTTGACGATGTCGAAGTGGATCTGCGAGAGGAGCCGGAGGCCGGCGTTGCCGGAGCCGACGTCGTCGGCGGCGATCCGCATCCCCGCCCGCCGGCACGCCTCCAGGTTCGCGCGGAGCAGGTCCATGTCGTCCACCGCCTCGCGCTCGGTGAGCTCGATGACGACCCGTTCCGGCGAGAGGCCCAGCCGGTCCAGCGTGCGCGCGAGCGCGTGGGCGCTGAACTCCGGTGCCTCCAGGCTGCGCGGCGAGAGGTTGAGGCTGACCGAGCGATCCTCGGGGATGGCGGCCGCGGCCGCGGCGATCACCTCGAGGCAGGCCTGGTCGAGCTCCACGGTGCGCCCGCACCGCTCGGCCGCGACGAAGAGACTGCCCGGGTTGTCGAAGCCGG
Source organism: Chloroflexota bacterium (assembly GCA_021777365.1). Next base: position 2,946 of record JAJYDP010000152.1, read on the forward strand.
AGCCCGCGGCCGGTCGCACCAGTCCCTCGAACCCGGTCACCCGACCGCTCACCAGCTCGACCACCGGCTGGAAGACCGGGCGGAGCGCCCGATCGGCGGCCACCCGCGCCACCGCCTGCGAGAGTTCGGCGATCACGTCCTGCCCGTCCAGCGTGTGCCGCTCGGGGTCGTACTCGGCCACCGTCGTCCGCCCGTGGCGCTTGCACCAGAGGAGCGCGGCGTCGGCCTGTGCGTACAGCTCGGCGCGGCTCTCCGCCGGCACCGGGACGGCCGAGACACCGGCCGAGAAGGAGACGGGCCGGATGAGGCCGGCATGCCGCTGGGTCACGCTCGCCACCGGCTCCAGGGCCATGGCGAGCAGGCGCTGGGCGACCACCAGGCCGCCGGACGCATCGGTGTGCGGCATGACCACGGCGAACTCGTCACCGCCGATGCGGAAGGCATGGTCGGTCGCCCGGACATACCGGGCCAGGAAGGCGCCCACGGCGGCGAGGACGGCGTCGCCGGTGGCATGGCCGGCGGTGTCGTTGACCTGCTTGAAGTCGTCGAGGTCGATCAGGAGCAGCGCGCACGCGACGCCGTACCGGCGCGACACCAGCAGCTGCCGGTCGAGCTCCTCGTAGAAGGCGCGGTGGTTGCCGAGGCCGGTCAGGCTGTCGTGCAGCGCGTCGTGCTGGGCCACCTCCAGGCGCTGCGAGAGCTCGCGGTGCGACCGGTCCATCTCGATCGCCGGCTGCAGCACCTGGCGCGCCATCCAGGCGGCGAGCGCCAGGAGGAGCGCGATCAGGAGGCCGAGCGCGGCAAGCAGCGGCAGGGGCGGCGTGGTCGGCACGGCCGGGATGGCCACCACCACCGCCCAGTCGCCGAACCCGGGCAGGCTTGCGTCGAGCGGTGCGTAGGCGACGCTCCAGCGATCACCGAGCCAGGCGGTCACGGTCTGGCCGGCCTGCCGGACGAAGCTCGACAGGACCTGGTCGGGGCTGGGGAGTCCGGCGCCTGCACCGTCGGCGGCGGACGCCCCTGAACTGCCCGCGGCCCCGCGCGTGTCCGCGAGGAGGGTGCCGGTGGCGCTGTCGACGATCAGCGAGTACCCGCCGGCGTGGCCGACGGGGGACTGCGGGTCGGCCAGGAGCGAGACGAGCGAGAGGTCGAAGCGCACGAGCCCGACGGGATGGCCCGAGCTCACCAGCGGCGTGGTCATGGCGACGATCGGGCTGCCGCCGGGGCCCGCGAACGGTGCCGACAGGTACACCTGGCCGGCGTGCAGCGCGAGGGTCGGCGCGAGCACCCGGGCGTCCACCGGATCGGTCGCGACCGGCACGAACTGCCCGTCCTCCATCCGGAGGCGTTCGGCGCCCGAGGCGTCGGTCACCACGGCGACGGGGACGCCGTCGCCGACGACGGGAGCAATGGGCGCCAGGTCGGTCCGGGCGGCGGAGGCGGTGCCGGCACCCGTCGCCAGGCGGACGGTGCTGGTGTTCGCGGCGTAGAGCAGGAGGGCGCTGCGGTCACGATCGAGCTCGGCGCCGAGCGAGGCGGAGACCTGCCCGCCGACCTGCGCGGCGTGGGCCTGGTCGACCTGGCCGGCACCCAGGATCATGGGGACGACGAGGGCCACCACGATGGGGATGGCGGCGGCGGCGAGGAGCGCCAGTGCGAGGCGGAGCCGCACGAGCCCGATGGTCGACGACGTGCGCGCGGGGTCGTCGGGCGGCGCGGGCGGGGCGGGCGAAACCGTCGGGGCCGGAGCGGCCGAGGGCCCTGGTCGTACGGGTGCGGGCGAAGCCGGCGTGGGCGACGCGGGCGGGACCGGGGTCCGTGCGGGCGCGGGCGTGGCCGTCGGGGCCGGGGTTCGTACCGAGGCGGGCGTGTCCGGGGCTGGCGCGGTCGTCGCGGGCGCGGTCGTCGCGAGCGACGTCGACTCCCCTGCCACCGCGCGCACGGGATCCGGCGCGCGAGGAGCCGACTCGCGCGGGTCCATCGGGTCGGAAGCGGGCGTCTCCGGTACGCCGCGGAGGGCGGCGAATGCCCACGGCGTCGCACCGGGACTCTCGGGAGCCGCCGGGACGGGAATGGCGCGAACCGGCGCCGGCGAGTCGGACGGCACGGTCGCCGGCACGAGATTACCGGCAGGCGATGTCGTCCGGGCCGACGGATCCGTCGCCGGCGGGGCGCCGGGATCGTCCGCTGCGGCACTCTCCTCGGCGAGGCCGAGCAGCTCCATGCGCAGCTGGGCGAGCGCCTGGGGATCCGGCTCGGGGCGGGGGGCGCGCGTGAGCCGGGACCGCAGACCGGACGGGACCGCCGGGTCATGCCGCCCTGTCGGATCGCCGGGCTCGCGCGGGCCTGTCGGCGTGGCGCCGGTGCCCGGAGCGTTCACGCACACTCCCTCGTGGTCGATCGGCGTTCAGGGTGTAGCCGATGGGCCGGGCGGCCGGGCTGGCCGCCGGGCGTGCACAGGTATCGCATGGCGGGCGGCGGGACGTACCCACCCGAATGTCACCCCGGCGACCCATGACCATCGGCTCGTCCGGCACTGGGTGGGTTCGGGCAGGGCACCAGTAACGGACGCGGGCCTGCTTCGTTCTCGTTGGTGGCGGCGGCGGGCCGCCGAGGGGCTCGACCACCGCGCCACCATCCGCAGGAGGTTCGCAGATGCGACGTCTCGCTCTCGCCGGTGCGCTGGGGCTGCTGCTGTTGTCCAGTACATCTGTGTTCGCGGCCACGCACAACAACATCTGGCGCGCCACGCTGACGAGCGCGACCGCGACGACCACGACCGCGACGACGGCGCCGACGACGAACGTTCGCGGGGGCGCCACGATCGCGGAGGTCGGGAACGGACGGCTCGCGAGCGTGGCGGTCAAGCTCTACGGCGTGAAGCCGGACTCCACGGTCCAGGTGACGGTCACCGACACGACGACGTCGACCGCCACGTCCAGCACGACGCCGGCCGTGTGGACGAGCCCGAAGTTCAGGATGGCGGCGACCGGCGTGAACCGGTTCTGGCTCAAGGGAAGCGATGTCAAGCCGCTCGACGCAGCGATCGACGCCAAGGACACGCTGACGATCACCGTCACCGTCACGCCGAAGGCCACGACCGGGGCCGCCCCGAGCGCTGCCACGACACTGACGGGAACCTTCGCCCGGGTGCGCTGACCTCCGGCCGCGCGGGATCGGCGTCCGGCTGCGCGGGATCGGCGGCACCCGGCGCGCGGGACCGGGCACGGCCGCGGCACACGACCGGCTCGGGCGACGATCAACGAACTGACGGCGATCGTGGGGTCGATCGGCACCCGGCGCGCGGGGCCGGGCACGGCCGCGGCACGCGACCGGCTCGGGCGGCGATCAACGAACCGAGAGCGATCGTGGGATCCGCCGGCGCCCGTCACGGGTGGCAGCCGTCGCTCCTGCCAGACCGTCTACCTGCGATCGATCGTCGCTGATGCTCACCACGAGAGCCTTACGCGGCAGCGACGCGGAACTCGCGCGCGCCCGTGTGCCCCGGCTCGTCCCGATCGTGCGGCGGCGGGAGCCGTGGGGCCGTCGGACCGGGGCGGAGGGCCCTCGCCGGGCTGCGTACGGCCCACGTCGTGTGCAATAGCGGCGATGCGGGCACGGGCCGTGGCTATCGCGCACACGGCGTGCGATAGCCGACGGCAACCACCCAGCCTGCGTCCGACGGGCGTCCGAGCTGGCTATGGCACACGGCGTGCGCGGTAGCGGCCTTCGGCCCAGCGGATACTCGGCAGGCCCGACCGGCACTCAGCCCGGCTGGGCGAGCACCATGATGCGCAGCTCGGTCATGTCCTGGATCGACCAGCGCAACCCTTCGCGCCCGAGCCCGGAGTCCTTGACCCCGCCGTACGGCATGTGGTCGATCCGGTAGGTCGGGATGTCGTTGACGATCACCCCGCCCACGTCGGTCTCGTTGAACGCGTACCAGGCGTCGGCCAGGTCGTTGGTGAAGACGCCGGTCTGCAGCCCGAAGAAGCTCCGGTTCACCTGCGCCACCGCGTCGCGGATGTCGGCGAACGGGAAGACCACCACGAGCGGCGCAAATGCCTCGGCCGAGCAGACCTTCGCCTCCACCGGCGTATCGGCCAGGATGGTCGGCGGGAAGAACGTGCCCTGTGCGCGGCCGCCCAGCAGGACGCGCCCGCCCATCGCGACCGCCTCGTCGACCCACGCCTGCGTCCGCAGCGCCGCCTGCTCGTCGACCATCGGCCCGAGGTCGGTGGCCGGATCGAGCGGATCGCCCACCTTCAGCGCACGGGCCCCGGCGATGAACTTCTCGAGGAAGGCGTCCATCACGTCGGCGTGGACGAAGATGCGCTGCACGCTGATGCACACCTGGCCCGAGTAGGAGAACGCCCCCACCAGGATCCGCCGCACGGCCCAGTCGAGGTCCGCGCTCCGGTCGACGATCACCCCGGCGTTGCCGCCCAGTTCCAGGACCACGCGCTTCTTCCCGGCCTTCGCCTTCATGGGCCAGCCGACCGCCGGCGATCCGGTGAAGGTCAGCAGCTTGAAGCGGTCGTCGGTGACCATCCGGTCGCCGAGCGCGCGGGTCATGGGCAGGATGCTGACCGAGCCCTCCGGGGCCCCGGCCCGCTCGATGATCTCGCCCACGGCGAGCATCACGAGGGGATCCTTGGACGGGGGCTTGAGCACGACCGGGCATCCCGCGGCGATCGCCGGGGCCACCTTGTGCGCGGCCAGGTTGAGCGGGAAGTTGAACGGGCTGATCGCCGCCACCGGCCCCACCGGGAAGCGCCGCGTGATCCCCATGCGGCCCTTCGATGAGGGCATCAGGTCGAGCGGGATGGTCTCGCCGTAGATGCGCTCCGCCTCCTCCGCGCCCAGGCGGAAGGTGAGGCTCGCCCGGTCCACCTCCACCAGCGAATCGCGGATGGGCTTGCCGGACTCGCTGGCCAGCAGGTGGGCCAGCTCCTCGCGCCGCTCGCGGATCCCGGCCGAGATGGACCGCAGGATGTTTCCCCGCTCGTAGGCCGGCTGGTGGCGGGTGATCTCGAACGCACGGACGGCGGCCTGCACGGCCTCCTCGTACTGCTCCGGCGTGGCCTGGTACGTGGCGCCGGCGGGCCTGGACGGGTCGGCCGGGTTGGCGATCTCGATGACGTCGGGCGAGTCGACCCAGCGTCCGGCCAGGAAGATCGGGTGGGGCCTGATCGCGGTGACGGTGGCCATCTGGGACTCCTCTTCCGCACGGAACGACGGGCCGGGACGTGCGACGATGTGCGCGCGATTCTAGACGCCCGGGACCCGGAGGGCCTGGCGACAGGGCCGGTACGAGGCCCGGAAACCGTGCCTGCCGGGCACGACGATCGGGTCGGTGGCCGCGACCGTGCGCGCATGGGCCGACGCGGGCGAGACGGCCGACGCGGGCGGGACGGCCGACGCGGGCGGGACGGCCGACGCGGGCGCATCGGCGGCGCCCCGGGACGGACGCCGCAAGGAGGCGGAGATGGCGGAGCGCGATCGGCATCGGGCGAAGCACGGGGCGCTGCGCGACCGGCTGCGGGTGGACCCGGGCACGGCCGTCGACCTGGAGCACTTCGACCCGGGCGAGACGTACGGCAGGGAGCGGGTCGAGGCGGCGCTCGAGCTGTCCGAGGGGCTCGAGCGACTCACGGCGCTGCAGGACCGGATCTGGGCGGAGGCGAGGCACGCCGTGCTGGTCGTCCTGCAGGGCATCGACGCCGCCGGCAAGGACGGCACCATCCGCCACGTGATGACGGCGTTCGACCCGATGGGATGCCCGGTCACGAGCTTCAAGGTGCCCACCGACGAGGAGCTCGCGCACGACTACCTCTGGCGGGTGCATCGCCGGACCCCCGCGCGTGGCGAGATCGCCATCTTCAACCGCTCCCATTACGAGGACGTGCTGGTGGTGCGGGTCCACGAGCTGGTGCCCAGGGACGCGTGGGAGAAGCGCTACGAGCAGATCAACGCCTGGGAGCACCAGCTCGCCGACGAGGGCACCACGATCGTGAAGTTCTTCCTGGCCATCGACCAGGACGAGCAGCGTGCGAGGTTGCAGGACCGGGTGGACGACCCGACGAGGCGCTGGAAGTTCCGGAGCGCGGACCTGGCCGAACGCGCCCGCTGGCACGACTACCGGAAGGCGTTCGAGGATGCGCTGGCCCGCTGCTCGACGTCGTGGGCGCCCTGGTACCTCGTCCCGTCGAACCACAAGTGGTTCCGGAACCTGGCGGTCGCGGACATCCTGGGCGACGTGCTGGAGGATCTGCACGCCGAATACCCCGCGGGCGAGGCAGGGATCGAGGGCACCGTCGTCCGGTAAGGGCCCAGGGATCCCCGGCGGGCGCACC
>JAJYDP010000153.1 GCA_021777365.1 Chloroflexota bacterium
GAACGGCGCCCAGCGCGCGTCAGCGCGCCCGAGTTGCGGCTTCTGCGGCAGCCGCGAGCTCCTCCGGAGGGTCCTCGGCCGGCACGACGGACTCGGAAGCCCCCGATCCACTGCCCCCCAAGCCGGCGCAGCGCGTCAGCTGACGAGGCCTATCTGCGCGGCCTCTTAGCCGATCGCGACCGAGGCGACCGCGTCGGCCTGCGTCCAGCCGGTGAGGGCGATGACCAGCGCCGCGACGATGACGGCGGCCGAGCCGGCGAGGTCGCCAAGGACCTCGAGGTAGGCGCCGCGCATGTTCAGGCTTTCGCGCTGCGCGTCCCGGAGCACGTAGAGCGAGACGCCGTTCGCCATCAATCCCAGCAGGGCCACGGCAAGCATCAGCCGCGAGGCGACCTCGGGCGGGGCCGCCAGGCGGCGCCATGCCTCCACGAGGACGACCGCCGCGACCCCGAACAAGAGCACGGCGTTCACGACCGCCGCGAGGATCTCGAGGCGCAGATAGCCGAAGGTCCTGCCGCCGTTCGCCGGTCGGTCGGCGATCCAGATCGCGCCGAGCGCGAGGCCGGTCCCGACGACGTCGGTGAACATGTGGCCGGCGTGGGCCAGGAGCGCAAGGCTGTTGGTGACGAGCCCACCGGCGATCTCGACGACGAGGATCACGCTACTCAGAGCGAAGACCGCGACGAGCCGGCCGCGGTTCGCGCCCGCCGCCGAATGGACGTCCGGCATCAGGCGGCCTCGGTGATGTGGGCCACGCCGTCGGAGACGAGCCGGCGGAGGTGCTCGTCGACGAGCCGGTAGTAGACGATCCGGCCGACCTTGCGGCGGCTCACCGCGCCGCGCACGCGCAGGTAGCGCAGCTGGTGGCTCAAGGCCGACACGCTCATCCCGAGGACGAGGGCGATGTCGCACACGCAGAGCTCGCCCTCTGCGATTGACAGCGCCTGCAGGATGCGGGCGCGTGATGGGTCGGCCAGCGTCTCGAACAGGCGGGCAACGCCGGTGGCGCCATCCGAGCCCAGGGTCCGTCCGAGCAGCGGACGGATCGCGTCGGGACGGAGACATTCGTGCGAGCAGACGTCCTCGCCGATGGCCGAGGCAAACACTTGAGCCACCGCTCAAGTGTAGCCGTAGCCAAGTGGGTGCGTCTGGTTTCGCCGGCGGACATCTCCGCTGCCCCTCAGCCCACGCTCACCTGCTGCTCATCCAGGCGTGGTGTGATCGAGGGCGTCGTTCTTCCGCACGGCAGACGCAGGGGGAGCCGGTCCAGCTGCGGCGCGGAGGCGGCGCGAGGGTGCATACTACAGGCATACATACTACGTAGTCGTAGTGGTTGACCAACGCCTCATCAGACCATCGTCGAAGAGGCCGCGTCCCGCGCCAGAAAGGAGCAGTGCAGCAGGGGTGGCACGGAGAAGGCCGGGAACGTCCGCACGGGGAGCGAAGGTCCGCACGAGGGCGTTCACAGGCGCGACAGCCGGACCCAGCGTCGGGCCGGGCGGGACGGGGGCGCGAGCCAGGAACGTGGTGGCCGACGTTCCCGATCCGGTGGAGCCTGAGGCACTGGTCGTCACCCTCCGCCTCGAGTCCGGTGAGGGGAGCGACCCGTACTCGGCGACCATTCGGTTGACGGGCCGGCGCGCCGCAATCGGCGGAAGGCCTGAGCCGCAGGACACGTTCACCAGGGAAGAGACCATTGAGGGCGTCGTGCCCGGGAGCGGCCCCCTCTCGGTCACCACGTGGGTGTACGGGCTGCAGCCGGGTGAATGGACGGTGAGCGGCGAGCTGATCCGCCCCGAGGATCGCGCTGGCCGGCAGCGGTCGTCCTTGCGCTGGGCGCGTCCAAACGCCCAGGCGCTGGAACCCGCTGCCTGGTCGTGGCGCCGCTGGACGCTGTCGCCGGGCCCGGCCACTCCGTTGACGACGCGGTGGGCCATGGCCGCACCGCTGGCCAGGATACCGGGCGTCATCCCGGGCATCTGGCCGGCCCTGAACGCCCTTGGCATCATCGTGGCCCTGAGCATGCTCGTCGCGATCCTCGCGCACGAACATGTCCCGGTGGGCCGGTCGCTGGTGGTGTCCCTGATCGCCCTGGGGGCCGGCCTGATCGGGGCGAAGGTGTGGTATGCGGTCCTGCACCCCGGGCCGTGGCGCACATGGATCGGCGGCTGGGCCGTCGACGGCTTCCTCGTCGTCGCGCTCGTCGTGACCGTCGCCCAACTGCTCGCGGTCAACTTGCCGGCCGGGCTGTTCCTCGACGCCGCCACGCCCGGCCTGTTCTTCGGGGTTGCGATAGGGCGCCTCGGGTGCTTCTTCACGGGCTGCTGCGCCGGGCGTTGCACGCGCTCCCGCTGGGGCGTGTGGTCGTCCGATCGCCGGGTCGGTGCACGTCGCATCCCGACCCAGCTCCTCGAATCCGGTGTGGGCCTGCTCATCGGCGTCGTGACCGCGCTGCTGATCCTGGGCCATGCCCCGACCGTGCCCGGCCTGATCTTCGTGGCTGCGTTCGGGACCTACCTCGTCGTGCGGCAGTTCCTTCTGCGGCTGCGGGCGGAAGCGCGCCGGTTCTCCTGGCGGCGGAGTCTCCTGGCCCGGGCGGGGTCGTAGCGGCCGGGTCCGCGTCCGGGTGGCAGCGGTCGCCGCGCGCTGCGGCACGATGCTGCGACCTCTCTGCCGTTCCTTATCCAGCGCTCACGTGCCATATGGAGGTACGGCGCGGGCACGCTCGAGACGAACGAGGGCGGCTCCCGGACGATCCCCGGCAACGGGCGCTGCTGCTCTGGCCCGGGCTCGATCGGATCAAACTCGCGCGGACACGCGGCGAGCCGCGACGGGTGGCCAGGCTGGTCGGGCGCCGGACCGCTCTGCCCCACGAAACGATCTTGCGCATGCTCGGCTGCGATCCCGAGAGTCCCGGGCATGGGTGCGAACCGGAACCTCACGCGCCCGCCGGATCCGCCCCCGGTGCGAGGTCGTGGTCCAGGCGCTCGGTCTTCTCACCCGTGCGTCAGCGCTGACACCGGTGGCTCTCAGGTCGGCCGCGCATCGTGAGGGTCGACAGGACGGGGCGAGCGACCGCGCCGCGTGTGGAGGAGCACGTGCACGAGCATCCGGACCCGACACCAACAGCGGCACAGCCGGCCACCGCGGCCCCGGCGCAGACGGTGGACCACGGCGACGGCCACTCCCTCCTCTGGATGGCGGTGTGCTGCGCGCCGATGGTGCTGCTCCTGGTCGCGATCGCGCTGGGCTGGTTCGCCATCCGGTAGCGGATGGTCCCGACGGAGGATCAACGATGACACTCATGACGCCGGTACGGCGGGGCGGCCTGGGCACCGGCGAGCGGATCGTCCGCGGCGTCCTCGGGGGCGGAGGGGCGATCGCAGGCATCGTCGGCTGGCTCAGCATCGGCGGGTGGTTTGGCTGGGCATGGTTCGCCGTCGGGCTCATCGGGGTCGACTTCGTGATCACCGGAGTGCGCGGCTACTGCCCGCTCTACGCACGCCTCGGGCTGGGCGAGCCGTACACCGCGGACCTGTTCAAGGTCCGTCGCCGGCGGAGTGCTGGTGGACGCTGACACGCCGGTCGCCCACGGGAGCCTTCCGGCAGGTGGCCCGTCCGCGCGGCCGCCAGGCGCGGCGGCCGCCAGCGCCGCACAGGTGTCCGTGACCCGTCGCTATGAGCGCATCGCAGCGGTGTATGACCTGCTCAACTGGCCGATGGAGCGTGCCGGGACGCTCGCGCGTCGCCGGCGGGTGGTTGGGCGTGCCGTCGGAGACACCCTGGAAGTGGGGGTCGGGACAGGGCGGAACCTCGCGTTGTATCAACCGGGCGTCCGGCTCATGGCGACCGATGTCGGGCCCGCCATGCTCGAGCGCGCGGCGCGACGGACAGCCGAAGCGCCGGTCCCGGTGCGCCTGGAGCGGGCCGACGTCCAGCACTTGCCGTATCCGGACGACAGCTTCGACACGGTGCTCGCCACGTGCGTCTTCTGCTCGGTGCCCGATCCAGTCGCCGGGTTGCGCGAGCTGCGCCGGGTGGTCCGGCCGGACGGTCGTGTGCTGCTCCTCGAGCACGTGCGCCCCCGCAACGCGATCCTCGGCCGGGTCGCCGACGTGCTCAGCCTCGCCACCTCACGACTCCTCGGGCCGCACCTCAACCGTCGCACCGAAGCGCACGTGCGGGCCGCAGGGCTGCGCATCGTCGAAGTCCGCGCCGAGGGAGTCTGGCGGGAGATCGTGGCGCAGGCCTGACACCTGGGCCGAGGGTTTCGGCGTGCTGACCGAGATCGACGTGCAGGCCACCATGAAGGCCAAGCTTGGCGTGGACCAGGAGCCGTACGTGATCATGGGGGCGTGCAACCCGCAGCTTGCGCACCAGGCGCTCGAGGCCGAGCCCTCAGTCGGCGCGTTGCTGCCCTGCAACGTCGTGTTGCGCACGGACGGCCCCGACACAATCGTCGAGGCGATGGATCCCCAGGCCGTGCTCGCGCTGGTGGACGCGCCCGGTGTCGCGGCCGTGGCCTGGGAAGCGCGCGCGGCTGCTGCGGGTGATCGCGGCCATCGAGGGTTCGGAGACGGCGCGCCCGGCCGGCTGACGCTCGCAGGATCCTGCTCGCGGCGCCCGAGCGTCCACCACCGAGGCGGCAATGTCCGCTCGAACAACCCGTCAGCACTTCTTCTCGGGGGCCTTCGTCTCGGCCGACGCGAGGAAGAACCGATCGAGGGCGGCAGTATCCACGCTGTCCAGGAAGAGCACGCGATCCCAGGTGACGGCCGCGAAGGGCGCCTTCATGTCGTCGAAGCGCGTGACCACCACGTCGTTAGGAATGTGGCATCGGGGGCTGGGCGGGATCGTCTGCTGGAACGCACGCAAGGCGTCGAGCGTCGACCGCTCGCAGGTGCCCCCGGGACACCGGTACAGCACGACCATCTCGCCGTGCTCGAGGTTGTGGATCCAGCCCTGGGGCGGGTTGGCCCGATCGAGCCCGTAGAAACCGTCCGGGATCGGCCCGTGGCCTGGCGAGTTGTAGTGCGGCCCGGACGTGGGAGGGCACGACTGGTAGGTGACGCGCTCCCCCACGCTGACGTGGTTCCTCCCGAGGTCGGGTGCGTCCTGGCCGATGGCCGTGGGCGCCGGGAGCGTGGCGGATGCCACGGGGGCGCTCATCGATGCGTCGCCCGCGGGCGACGCGGCCGGGTCGAGCAGCGAACTGCAGGCGTAGACGGGCTGCGCGGAGGTGACGGCGACGACGACCAGCCCGGTCCCGGCCACAACCAGCGCAACCAGCACGCCGAGGACGGCGAGGATGCGCGAGGAAGGCCATCGCCGCCCGGGGGCGGGGGACGCAGTCGTCGCGTCGGTCCGGCGAGTCTTCAGGGTTCGCGATCGCCTGCCCATTGCTCCTCCCTCTGCATGCGTGTCTCCGACCGCGGCCGGACAGGCTGAAGGTGCGCCACTACGGGCGCGTAGTGTACCCGCTGGCGGCCGGCGGGGACGGCGTCGGCGCGCGAACAGGCTGCGATACGGCTGATGAGAACCCCGCGGCGGTCACGCCCCGGGGCGGCCCGCAAGACTCTCGAGCAGGTCGAGCTTCGCCACGACGCCCGCCGACCGGCCGTCGCGAACCGCGACAAGCGCCGAGCGCCGTTCGACAGCAGCCCGGCCGCTTCGTCGAGGGATGCCGAGACATCGATGAGCGGCAACGGCGGCTCCATCACCTCGCTGACGGTCCGCTCGACGGCAGAAGGATCTCGGTAGGCGCGATCGAGCAGGCCCCGTTCCGTGACCGCGCCGACGATCGCCGCCGTGGACTCGGTTTCGGTTTCCTCGGTGACTGGCATCTGGCTGATGGCGTAGCGCTCGAGGGTGGCGATCGCCGCGCCCACCCGGTCTGTTGTCCGGGCGACGACGAGCTCCGGCAGTCCGCGGTCGCCGTGCCGATCGCGCAACAGCTGGCCGACCAGGATCTTCCCGCCGGTCGTCTCCAGCAGCCCGCGCTTGCGCATCCACCCGTCGTTGTAGAGCCTGGAGAGGTAGTTGCGCCCTCCGTCGGGCAGGATGACGACGATGACGGCCTCCCGGCCGTCCCTCGCGCCGGAGAGCTCTCGCGCCACCGTGAGCGCGGCAACCGTCACGGTCCCGCTGGACTCGCCGGCGAGGATGCCCTCCTCGCGGGTGATCCGGCGGGCCATCCGGAAGGCGTCGCCGTCCGAGACGCGGATCCAGCGGTCGAGGGCGGTCGGGTCAAAGGTCGTCGGGGGGAAGTCCTCTCCGACGCCCTCGGTCAGGTACAAGTGCGCCGTGTCGCGATGGAGGCGACGGTCCGGAAGCACGCGGGCGCATGATGTCACGGCAAGATAAGAGGCAGATGAGACGAGCGTACGGGGCCCGTCCGGGCCTACGGCGCCTCCGGGCCAGACCGCCGCGCTGACACGCCGCTGGCCACCACGATGGCCACCGTGGCGCCCGCCACCGCCCACAGGACGGGGACGCCGGCCAACCAGAGAAGCGGCGGCAATCGCAACCACTCGACCGCGACCAGGGCGAGGATCACGCCGGCCAGGCCCGCGGGCATGATCAGGCCTGCGCGCACGCGGTTGCCGGCGATCAGCTGGCCGGCCAATCCGGCCAGCAGGACCACCCCGAGCAGCGTCGCGGCCGCGACGAGGAGGCCCCAGACGACGCCAACGAGGAGCAGGCCCCCGATGAGGATGAGGGCGACGATCCCGCCCTGCTTGCTCATGGCTCAGCCCGGGACGAGCCCGTCGTCCTGGAGCATGGCGCGCACCTCCTCGAGCCCGGCGTCGGCCGGAGGCAGGACGAGGTCGGATGCTCCAAGGTGGGAAGCCGCGATCTGCTGGCCGTGCCGGCGGACATGCTCGATCAGCTCGGCGAAGTCCACCTCGAAGGCTGCCTGATCGCCGCGCTCGATGGCCGCGCTCAGCCGGCCGTCGAGCCCGTCGAAATCCGGGGCGTCGTCGTCGGCGAGCCGGTACTGGCCTTCGCCCAGGATTCGCACGATCATCGCGCTGCCTCCCCGCTCGCTGGCGTCGCCGCGCCCAGCTGCTGCTTGAGTGCCGCGAGCTCGGTCTCGACCGACGCGCTGCGGGTGGTCCGGTCGAGCTCGGCCGCCACCGGGTTGGATGCCGCCGAAACGTCGCTGAGGGCACCCTGCGAGACGAGCTCGTCGATCGCGCCGGCCCGTGCCTGCATCTCCTGGGTCTTCGTCGTCGCCCGCTCCACGGCGAGCCCGACGTCCGCCATCTCCTCCGACACGCCGGTGAAGGCCTCGCCCATCTTCACCTCGGCCTCCGACGCCGAGTACTGTGCCTTGATGACCTCCTTCTGGTTACGGAAGGCCTCGATCTTGGCCGACAGCCGCGCCTCCGCCGCAGTCAGCTTGTCCTGCTGCGCCTGGACGTCGGCGACCTGCTGCTCGAGGGCCGCCTGCTGACTCTGCAGCAGCTGCTTGCGCTCGAGCGCCGCGCGGGCGAGATCCTCGCGTCCGGCGGCGAGCGCCCGTTGCGCCTGGCCGTCGGCATCCTTGATCCCGGAGTCGAGCTGCGCCGCCTGGAGCTGCAGGCGGCGCTTGGCGGTCGTGACCTCGATGAGCCCGCGTTGGACCTGCTGGAGCATGTCGCGCTGTTTCTCGTAGGACAGATCGAGCGTCTCGCGCGGATCCTCGGCGGCGCCGACGATCGCGTTGAGCTTCGCCTCGACGATGGTCCGAGTGCGGTTGAAGAGTCCCATTGGGGTACCTCCGGGTGATTGGTCAGCAGCCGTGGCCGTGGCCCGCGCGATCGCGGGAGAGGTCGTCGTGAGGGTGGTGCGGTTCGGTGCGGACGGCACCGGGTGCCGGACCGGATGCGGCGCCAGCGGGCCGGGCCGGGGGCGCGCCCTCCAGCGGCATGCCCCACATCGGATACCAGCGTGTCCGGTCGGCCTCTACCGGCAGCTCGCGTCCGATCGCCGCCGCCAACTGCAGCTCGTGCGCGGTGTCGCGGGTCGCGCCGTCGGGCGCCGGGACGAACGGGTAGAACGCCGCGCGCTTGAAGTTGTAGAGCCAGTACACGTGGCGCCCCCCGGCGTCGCGGAACCCGAACGCGGCGGCCAGGACCTGGTCGCCGAACCTCGCGTCACGGAGCTGGAGGCTCACGCTGTAGGCCGTCGAGACGAGGTCGGCGATCGCGTCGTCTGCGATCACCACCCAGCGGTAGCCGTAGCCGTCGTTTCGCTCGGTGATGGCCGCCCCGGTCTCGCGGCCGGCGATCTCGAGCAGGCCCGCGAGCTCCGCCTCGGCGCGGCGGTACTCCTCGGAGTCGATGGGCCGGATCACGATCCCCGCCTGGCCGGTCGGGACGAGCCCGAGCTCGGCCTGCAGCGTGACCGCTGCCGTGGACAACGCGATGAGCTGTTCTTCGCGCGACGTGGGACGGCGCGTGCCGCCGAACAGCGACTCGAGAAGGTTCATTCGGCAAGCTCCTGGGCCTCGAGCCGGCGCAGCTGCGCCAGGCGCACCTCGAGGGAGGGATGCGTCGAGAGGATCCCGATGAGCGACTGGCGGCTGAAGGCCGGCACCAGCAGGAGTGCACTGGCTGGCTCCACCGTGCGCAGGTCCCGATCGGGGATGCGCTCCATCGCACCGCTGATCTTCACCAGGGCCGAGGCGAGCTGCGACGGTGCCCCGGTCATGATCGCGGAACCGCGGTCGGCGGCGAGCTCGCGATAGCGGGACAGCGCGCGGATTAGCAGGAAGCTGATCAGCCAGACGACGAGCGAGGCGAGGTAGACGACCAGGATGCTCGGCCGGCCCTCGCCGTCGCGGTCCTCGCCGCCGCCCAGCCCCAGCCAGAAGCCCATCTGGACGATGAAGGAGGCGACCGTCGCGAAGACCGCTGCCATCGTGAGGACGGCGGCGTCGCGGTGGCGCACGTGGGAGAGCTCGTGCGCCAGCACCGCGTCGAGTTCCGCGCCGTCGAGCCGCGAGAGGATCCCGGTCGTGACCGCGATGACGGAGTGCGCCGGGTCGCGGCCGGTCGCCAGCGCGTTGGGCACGTCGGACTGGATGATCGCCACCTTCGGGATGGGCAGGTCGAACTGGGCCGCCAGCCGCTCGATCCGGTCGACCAGCTCTGGCGCCTCCGCCCGGCTCACCGCCCGGGCTCCCATGGCCGCGAGGACGAGCCGGTCCGAGAAGAAGTACTGCGCGATCGCCAGCCCGCCGATGACGATCGCGATGAGGAAGATGCTGCCGCCGGCC
>JAJYDP010000154.1 GCA_021777365.1 Chloroflexota bacterium
AACACCAAGTTCCGCCAGCCAGTGGCGGCGCCGGTCACCGACACGGTCACGGTGGGCGGCGAGTCCATGGTCCTCAGCACCGACACGCTCGTCATCGCGCTCGCCGAGCGCCTCGGGACGTCCGGGTTCGGGCAGAACGGCCTCGGTGCAGGCATGAACCTGAACCGCTCCGAGGACTACCACCTCAAGATGGTCGCGAACGTCGCCTGGGGCGACAAGGCCGGCGACACGGTCCCCGACGCGAGCGACGCCGAAGTGGCGCTGTTCCGCAAGGCACGCCGTCACCTGCCGGCGGCCGTCTTCGACGAGGCGAAGTGGCAGGCCGCCGTCGGCGAGCACTGGCGGCGGGTCGTCACCGTGCTCGACCGGGGCGGACGGTTCGAGTCGTCCTCGAAGGCCTACAACGGGGCATATCTCGCACACCAGTGGGGCAAGCTCCTCAACCTCTACGTCGAACCGATCGGCAGTGCGAAAAACTCCATGACCGGTCAATCCCTCTCGGGCGTGCCCGTGTACCAGGCGCTGGCATCGACCATCGGCCAGGCTGTCGTCTTCCCCGCCGAGTACGACCTGGACCTCTTCACCTACAAGGAGATCTGGGGCGGCCAATCGCGCACGCCGGGCAACTACGCCGCGCAGATGGCACTGATGCCCGAGAACTTCGTCTATCTCAACAGCGTCGACGCGAAACGACTCGGGCTGCACGACGGGAACGTGGTGCGCATCGAGGGTCCGGACTTTGCGGGCAACTTCGAGACGTACGTCGGGCAAACACAGACCGTGGCCGGCCGCGTGCGGGTCGTGGAGGGCATCCGTCCGGGGTCGATCGCCATCTCCTGGAGCTACGGCCACTGGGCGTACGGCGCGTCGGACATCGTGATCGACGGGCAGCGCATCGCGGGAGAGCCGGCCCGTGCGAAGGGCCTGGTCCCGAATCCGGCGATGGCCGTCGATCCGTATCTCAAGGACGTCGCGCTCACCGACCCGATCGCCGGCGACTCGGCGTTCAACGGGACCCGTGTCAGGCTGGTCAAGATCGCGGAGGGCGACACCAGCGGGATGCCCGCGAACGGCTCCTACAACGCGGGGCCGTCGCTGGCCAGCAGATCGCCGCTCTCGGCAACCGATTCGGCGTGGCTGCTGGATCGCTCGCTGCAGGCGGCGAACGGTCGAATCAGCCAGGCGACCCTGACCGGCGAGATCCAGCGCCGGTTCGGCGCACCGGTGCGATCAGCCGGCCGACGACGCGCGTAACGGGCTCGACCATCCCCGATCGGGAAGAGCCGGTCCGGCGCGGACGGCACGCGGACGGCAGGCTATCCGGCACGGCGCCTGCGCCAGCGGGTGGCCGCGTGCCCGGTACACTGCCACGCAGGTGGCCGCAGGCGGACCCCTGGGGGCAGGCGGCACGCCCAGCGACCGGCACGCCCAGCGAATCGAGGGGTCACACGATGCTCGAGATCGAACTGCTCTGGTTCGAGGACTGCCCCAACCACCCGGCCGCGCGGTCTCTGCTGCAGGAGGTGCTGGCAGAGCGCGGGCTCGACACCCCCGTGCACGAGGTCGACGCGACCGACCCGGCCACCGCGGTGCGCCTTCGCTTTCCCGGCTCGCCCACCATCCGGGTCAACGGTCGCGATGTCGCGCCCGGATTCGTCGACCCAGGCGACTACACCCCGCGCTGCCGCGTCTACCACACGGCGGCCGGGCTCAGGGGCGTGCCGGAACGGGCCTGGATCGAGGCGGCCATCGACGAGGCGCTGGCGGGGCACGCACGCTAGTCAGCCCTGGCCGCTTCGGCGGTCCAGTCTCTTCCTCGCGGCCTCGATCGCCTCGCGCACCCGCGCCGGGGCCGTTCCACCCGTGACGCATGGCCGCTCGACCGCGGCCTCCAGCGTCGCCGCCCGACGGAGCTCGCCGCCCAGCCCCGTCACCGCCTCGCCGGCGAGCCGGCGTGCCTCGGGCCCCTCCTCGGCCGCCAGCGCCTCCCGAAACGCCTCGTCATCCAGCTGATCGAGCCGGCAGCCACGACGTTCCGCCTCGGCCACGAGGCGTCCCGCCACGTGGTGGGCGACGCGGAACGGAAGTCCGCGCTCCACCAGCGCATCGGCGACCGACGTCGCGGTCACGTGGCCGCGCAGGGCCGCCTCGCGCATGCGGTCCGCGTCGAACGAGAGTCCGCCCACGACCACGGCCATCACGCGCAGCGAGGAGCCGAGCACGGTGGCCGCGTCGAACAGCGGCGCCTTGTCCTCCTGCAGGTCCCGCTGGTAGGCGAGCGGCAGCCCCTTGAGCACACCCAGCATCGTGGAGAGGTGCCCCGCCGCGCGTGCCGCCCGGGCCCGCACCAGCTCGCACGGGTCCGGGTTCTTCTTGTTCGGCATCATCGACGAGCCGGTGGCATGCGCGTCCGCGAGCGCGACCCAGCCGAACGCCGGGTTGGACCACCACACCAGCTCCTCGGCGAGGCGCGAGAGATGCACCATGGCGAGCGCGGCGGCGGCCAGGAACTCGACCACGAAGTCACGGTCGCTCACCGCGTCCAGCGAGTTGGCGGTGACGCCCGAGAAGCCCATGTCGGCGGCAGTCGCCTCGCGATCGAGCGCAAAGCCGGCCCCCGCCAGCGCCCCTGACCCGAGCGGCGAGCGGTCAGCGCGCCGCGCACAGTCGGCCAGCCGGCCCCGGTCGCGCTCCAGCATCTCGACGTAGGCGAGCAGGTGGTGGGCGAGCAGCACCGGCTGCGCGGGCTGGACGTGGGTCATCCCCGGCAGGATCGCCTGGCCGTCCCGTTCGGCCCGGTCCACCAGCGCCCGCTCGAGCCCGACCAGGTCGCCGTCCAGGTCGCGGACCGTCCGGCGGAGCCACAGTCGCAGATCGAGCGCCACCTGGTCGTTGCGCGAACGCCCGGTGTGCAGCCTGCCCGCCAGGGGCCCCAGCCGGTCCGTCAGGGCCGCCTCGAGGTTGAGGTGGACGTCCTCGAGCGACGGGTCCCACGAGAACGTGCCGGCGTCGACCTCCAGGCGCAGCGCCTGAAGTCCCTCGACGAGCCGGCCCGACTCGTCGGCGGTCAGCAACCCGGCCCGCTCGAGCCCTCGAACGTGCGCGATGGACCCGTCGATGTCGTCGACCGCGAGCGCGCGGTCGACCTCGACCGAGCGAGTTGCCTCCGCGATCAGCGGATCGGTCTCGCCGCTGAACCGCCCGCCCCACATCCGCATCGTGGCCCTCCTCTGGGGCGAGTGTATCGGGTGGGCGCGACCCGGGAGGTGCGGGGCCAGTCCTGTGCACGACTCGGGGGTGCGGGGCCCCGTCCTGCGCGGGGCCCGGGGGTGCGGGCCCCGATCCGCGCGCGGCCCGGGGCCTACCGGCGCGAGGTCCCCACGCGGACCTCGCCGCGTGCCGGCACGTAGCGCCACGCCACGGCCGCGGCCGCAACGGAGGTGACGGCGCTCACCAGGAAGACGGGACCGTGGCCGTACGCGCCGAACAGCACCCCGCCTCCGAGGTTCGCGATGACCGACGCGATCCCCATCGCGCTCATCCCGTAGAGCGCCTGGCCGCTCCCCTGCAGCTGGTCGGGCAGCAGCGCGCCGACGGTGAGCACGATCGTGACGGTCAGCGCCCCGTACGCGAGCCCGGTCAGGATCCGGGAGGCGACGATCAACGTGGGGTCGGCGAGGACGACCCAGGAGAGGAACGCGAGGGCGTACAGTCCGCAGGCGAGCGCGAACAGCCCGCGCAGCCCGACGCGGGAGACGAAGCGGGCGGCGACCAGCATGGCCGGGATCTCGAAGATCGCGGACACGGAGGCGGAGAGCGCGATCACCGATGGCGGGCCGCCCAGCTCCACGAGACGCAGCGGCAGGAACGTGAAGCTCGCCAGCACGCCCAGGTGGGCCAGCACCACGGCCGCCATGACACCGACCAGGCGGGGCTCGACCTCGATCGCGACGCCGATCGACCCGGCGAGCTCGCTCCAGCGCCGCGCGCGCCCGGGAGCGCCCGGGTCGGGGGCGCGAGGTCGTGGCTCGACCCCGGTCCGGGCCGGCGGACCGTGCCCGATCGTGCCGCCTTCGGCCGGATCGCGTTCCCCCTGCCGGAGGAGTGCCGCGTCGGCAGGCTGCCGGTAGTCGGCAAGGCGGGCCCGCGGCGCGTCGGGGACCGCGACGACCGCGATCGCAACCAGGACGCCCGACGCCGCGGCGAGAAGGTACGACAGACCATACCCGACCACGTCGTACGCGAACCCGGCGGCCAGCGCCGCGACCGCGAACGAGCCGCTCTCGATCAGCCGGAAGCGCCCGTACCGGTCGGGGGTCGCCGCCAGGGCGTGGACCGCCAGCGCGTCCGTGAGCATGCCGGCGCCTGATTCGACCACGTAGTACCCGATCACGGCGCAGGCGACGAGCGGCAGCGCGACCGGCGCGCCGAAGAGGAGCGCGACCGCACCTGAGCCGAGTGCGGCGGCCTGGAGTGCGCGCCGGCGCCCCAGTACGACGTCACCCAGGTGCCCCCACACCGGCAGGGCGACCACGTATCCCAGGGCCGTGCACGCCGTGACGACGCCGATCGCCGGTGCGGAGAAGCCCCGCTGCTCGAGGATGACCGGCACGAAGGGCATCAGGACGCCGATCAGGACGCCGACGATCAGGTAGAGGCCGCGGAGGGGATGCACGGCAGATCATGGTAGGCGCCGCAGCCGGGCTCCAGGTGCCGGACGGACCGCGATGCGCCGTCCCGGGCCTCCCGCGCCGGCGTGGCATACTCGTCCCGCCATGCGACTCGAGCTGACGCGACGTGGGGACTACGCCGTCCGCGCTGCTGTCGCGCTGGCCGGCGCGGACGGGAACGGTCTCCTCAGCACCCGCCGGATAGCGACCGAGATGCAGATCCCGCCGCGGTTCCTGCCCCAGGTCATGGCCGACCTGGTCCGTGCCGCCCTGGTGGTCGCCACGACCGGGCGCTCCGGTGGGTACCGCCTGTCGCGACCGGCCGTCGAGATCTCGCTGCTCGACGTGATCCGCGCCGCCGAGCACGAGCACGGCATGCGGACCTGCATCCTCAGGGGCGGGCCCTGCGACCCCGAGGGCCGCTGCGACGTCCACGACGTGTTCTCGGACGCACGGGACGCGTTGCTTCGATCGCTCGCCCAGGCGACGCTCGCCGAAGTGGCGCAGTCCCGGCGACGGCGGCTGCCCGGAGGCGTGGCCGCGTCGTAGCGCTTCGTCGCGCGGCCCGCGGTCAGCGCCCGGGCTCGCGCGCCAGGGTCGCCGCGAGCAGGAGCCCCAGGCCGATCAGCAGCGTGCCCGCCACGAGCACGGCTCCCGCCTCCATCGGTGCGGGGATGGACATCGCGAGCCCGACGGCCAGGAGCGCCACGCCGCCGTTCATCGCGATGATCCGGGGCACGGCGGCGATCCCCAGGATCCCGCGCTGCCGCGCGTGGCGGCGGGGCGATCCGCCGGAGATCGCGGGGAGCAGGTGGGTCCATGACCCGACCAGCGACTGCGCGATCCACCCGGCGGCGAGGGGCGCACCCACCACCGAGAGCGACCACGCGCCGGGCGTCGCGCCCTGGAGCAGCACGCGACCCGCGGCAGCGGCGACCGCGATCGCGAACCAGGCCACCCCGGAACCGAGGCTCCCGATCGCGACGGTCCGCCAGGAGAGGTCGCCCGTCCAGCGTCCCCGCACCCGCCATGCGCCGGCGACGTAGGCGACGAGGCCCACCGCACCGGCGATCTCGATCGCGGCCCCGGCCAGGCCGATCATGTCGCTCCGCGCCAGGTACGCAAGGGCGACCAGGGGGGCGCCGAGCGCGAGCCCGACGACCATGACCCGCATGCGGATCCCGCCGGAGATGCGGCTGCCGACCACGGTCGGGTAGAGATGCAGCAGAGTCCCCGCGACCACCAGCGACACGAACCCCAGCAGGTTCAGCCAGGCATGCATCGGCTTGAGCCATGCCCAGTCGGCCTGCACCGGCCCGAAGCCACCCACCTCGAACGAGCCGAGCGCCGCACCGATCGCGACGTCCGCCAGCGCGACGCCGTACGCGACGAGCACCCAGGGGTGGCGGCTGCCCATCGCCCGACGCAGGGGGAGGAACGCGGTCAGCGCCAGCAGCCCGATGCCGGCGATGAACGACGCGCCCCCGGCCGCAGCCAGCGGCGGCACGTGTCCGGCGAACCCGCCGCTGACCGCCAGCGCGCCCGCACCGAGGAGCACGAGCACGGCCGCCCGCAGCTCCCAGCGGGCGGGTCGCCCCGCGAGCAGCGAGGCGGTGAAGAACGGCAGTGCCGCCCCGATCGCCTGCGAGGCCGCGCCCGCCAGCGCCAGGTGGAGCGGCAGCCAGGCACCCATGCGGACCTGCGACGGCAGCGCCGCCGAGGCGATCGACAGGAGCAGGAAGCCACCCGCCGCCCACAAGCCGGCGGCCGTGACCCGACGGTCGGCCGTCCGCTCCCGGGCGCGCATCAGCGGCTCCCCCGGACGCCCGACCCGCACCGATGCTCCGGCACGCGGAGGGGACCCGAGGGTGTCACGGGGACGGATCGAGCCATTCGGCGCTTACCGTCGCCAGCCGGTTGACGTGTGCTCCGGATGAATAAATACTAAGTAACTTACTGATGTTTGGCTTCTCCGCAGGGGCCGCCGAAAGAGAGGAGACACGATGCATCGGCAGCTCGTCCGGGTGTCCGGCGTCCTGGCCGTCGCGCTCGTCGCCGGCGCCTGCGTGGCGAGCGGCCAGGCTACCTGGACCGAGGCGCCGGCTTCCGCGCTCCCCGGACCGGTCACCAGCCCGGTGGCGAGCGCCGCGGCGGCCGGAGCGAACGGCGTCGCCGGCGCCACGGCGGCCGGCACGATGCCGGGCATGAGCGCGCCGGCGTCCTCGTCCACCTCGACCGCCACCTATCAGCTGCCGTCGCCCGATCCGTCCGCGGCACCGTACCAGCTCTATGACGCTACGGCGCCGGCCGTGCTGCCCGGGACGGACCACACCATCACGCTCACGGTCGAGGAGAAGGACTTCACGATCGCCACGGGGTACGTCGTGCACGCCTGGACGTTCAACGGCCAGATCCCCGCACCGGTGATCCGCGTGCACTTCGGCGACACGGTCCGCGTGCACCTGGTCAACCCCTCGACCAGCACCATGCCCCACTCGCTCGACTTTCACGCCAGCCAGGTCGCCTGGAACGGCCCCATGCAGTCGGTGAACCCGGGCCACGACGCCTGGTACATCTGGCATGCCGACTATGCCGGGGTCTGGATGTACCACTGCGGCACCGCGCCCGCGCTCGATCACATCGCCAACGGCATGTACGGGATGGTCATCGTCGAGCCGAAGGGCGGCCTGCCCGGGGTCGACAGGGAATTCACGATCGTCCAGAGCGAGTGGTACTTCGGCGGGCAGGGCAAGCCGGTCGACTTCACCCGCGCGGCCGCGACCGACCCGGCGCCCGACTTCGTCGTCTTCAACGGCGTGGCGAACCAGTACAAGGACCACCCCCTGCTGGTCGACACCGGCAAGACGGTGCGCGTCTTCGTCCTGGACGCCGGTCCCAACATCGGCACGTCGTTCCACATCGTGGGCACGATCTTCAACACGGTCATCAAGGAGGGCGTGGAGCTCTCGGCGGGCAACGCGGGAGGCTGGGGCTCGCAGGCCGTCGATCTCTCACCGGCGCAGGGGGCGATCGTGCAGTTCGTGCCGCCGGAGGACGGGCAGTACGTGATGGTGGATCACGCCTTCACCTACGCGGCCCACGGGGCCATGGCGATCGTCCAGGCGGGCGACGGGGTCTACAGGGGGACCTCGCAGAAGTAGCCGGCCCCGACTGGACCCGGCTGGCCGGCCGGGTCACTGCACCGGATCGGGGCCGCCTCGCGCTCCCGTCAGCTCGTCGCGCCGAACCTGCGAACCGCGATCACGCTGACGATCCACCCCAGGATGAGGCTGATGCCGGCGGTCGTGCACCAGATGCAGATCGCGTGGATCACGAACAGCTCGAGGTACACCAGCGTGGCGATCACGAAGACGCCGATCAGCCCCAGCCCATACGGCACGTAGAGGATGCGCCGGTCGCCGGTCCGCCACCACGCCACGACCGACACCAGCACGAGCGTAGCCATGCCCAGGCCGTAGATGGCGACGGGGATGCCCATGAACGTGCTGTACTTGCTGGCCTGGACCGTGTCGCAGCCCTGGACCACGAAGCACACGGCCGTGGAGTTGGTCAGCTTGACGACCGCCAGGTACCCCAGGGCGACCATGGCGATCGCGGCCAGGACCGCCATCGCCACCGCGAACCTCGCCCGGTCGCTCGCCAGCCACCCGCGCAGGCCGCGCGGTGGATCGGCGAGGGCCGGCCCACGTGCGCCGGAGCCGGCCGGGTCGCCTTCCGCGACGGGCGCCGCGACTCCTGCCACGGCGTGCGCCGGCAAGGGAACCGCCGCGGGCCTCGACGCGCCCCGCCCGGACGCGCTGTCCGACGGCCTCCCCCGCGCGTTCGTGCGGGATCGCCGTGCGCTCACGGGGTCATCCCCACGCTCATGACGCGCCTGGCGTCGGGGCCGGGGACCGGGCCGCACCCGCCGACGACGCGGCCGGGCTCCCCGCCGTCGCCGGGCTGGCGCCCGCGGCCGCGGAGGGCGGCGCGGAGGGCAGCGCCCGGAGGGCGGCATCGATTGCGGCCGACACGCTCGGGAGGTCGAGGCCGCCCGTGTACTGCTTCCCGTTGAGGAAGAGCGTGGGCGTGCCCGTGATCCCGAGCTGCTTGCCCTGGTCGGTCTCCGCCTGCACCGCGCTCAGCATCGACGGGTCGGACAGGCACTGGTTGAACCTGGCCTGGTCAAGGCTCAGACGGCCGGCGATCCCATCGTAGAGCGCCTGGTTGAAGGTGCCGCTGTTCTCGGTGCCCTGGTTCGCGAACAGGTACTCCATGAAGGCCCAGAACTGGCCCTGGTCGCCGGCGCACCGGGCGGCGACAGCGGCAGTGAACGACTCCTGCCCGATGAACGAGTAGTCGTGATAGGTGATCTCCAGCTGCCCCGAGCTCACGTACTGGCTGATCAGGTGCGGCTCGATGTTGACCGAATAGTTGTCGCAGTACGGGCACTGGAAGTCTTCCCACTCGTCGAGCTTGAGCGGCGCGTTGGCGCTGCCGAGCGAGCGGCCGTGCGCGAGGGCGGCCGGGAAGGGCGACGGCGCCACGATCGTGCCTGT
>JAJYDP010000155.1 GCA_021777365.1 Chloroflexota bacterium
GTCTCACCGGCGCTCACCGAGAAGCTCGGAGCCTGCGAGGCGGCCATCCTGCGCACATGATATCTACCGGTAGCAAGCCCTGCATCGGCCGGCCCGGGCATCCGCCCATGCTCCCGGCGCCGCGGCATCGGCGCCGCGGCATCGGCACCGCGACACCTGGCGCCATCACCGCGGCACCCCGGCACCGCGCGTCACTATGATGGCCGGCATGTCCGTCCCTTCCTCCCCCGGCAACGCCGGGGACTCACGCGGCGACACCGCTGCCTCCGAAGCTCCGTCCCGCGATGTCGGTCCGTGCGTCGTCCAGGTCAACGTGTCGGCGGGTGGCGTGCCGAAGCAGCCGGTCCCGGCGGCGTTCGTCACCCGGCTCGGGCTCCGGGGCGACGAGCACCAGGACCGCACGGTGCATGGGGGCCCGTTCCGCGCGGTGTGCCTCTACTCCATGGAGGCGATCGAGCGCGTCCGGTCCGAGGGGCACCCCATCGCGCCCGGATCGGTCGGCGAGAACCTCACGCTCCGGGGACTGGAGCTCTCCTCGCTCCATGCCGGCGACCGGCTGGCGATCGGGGACGGTCCCGTCCTCGAGATCACGACGCCCGCCGATCCGTGCGACACGATCCGCGGCAGCTTCCTCGGGGGGAGGATCGAGCGCATCTCGATCCGGACGCATCCGCTCGACACGCGGCTCTACGCCCGGGTGCTGGTCGAGGGCACCGTCCGTCCGGGCGACCCGATCGCCGTCCTGCCGCCGCTGCCCGAGTCCGACCTGCCGACGCACCTGTTGCTGGATCGGTTCGACGCGAACGAGCGGGCAGGGATGCTGCTGTCGTGGCGGTCCGCGGTCGCGGGCGGAGTCGACGTGCGCGTCTTCGATGACGGCGAGCTCGCGATGGCGGCGACGCCATCGGTGCCGGACGACAACTTCAACCTCGCCCTGGGTCTGCGCCGCATCCCCCACGTCCTGCCCGACGTCCTCTCCTTCTTCGCCGTCCACGGCGTCTCCGGCTGGGTCATGGCAGCCGAGCCCCCGTGGCCCGGAGCGGTCGCCACCCACACCGGGTCGGTCCTGGTGGCGCGGCCGGACGAGGTGCGCGACGTGCCGCCCGTGCGCGGGCTGAGCATCCGCCGCGTCGAGCCGCACGAGGCCCTCGCGTGGGAGCACACGGTGGTGGAGGGGTTCGGCTTCGAGGGCGCGGTGGCGGATGCGTGGAACGCCGCGGCACCGGCCCTGGCGCGGGACCCGAGGATGCACCTCTTCCTCGCGGAGGTGGACGGTGAGCCTGCCGGGGCGGGCGGCCTCTTCGTCCACCACGGTGTCGGCGGACTGGGCCCCGGGTGCGTGCTGCCGGCGTTCCGCGGTCGAGGCGTGCACGCGGCGCTGATCGCCGAACGGGCGCGCACGGCCGGGGCGCTCGGCTGCGACCTGGTGACGGCGTCTGCACGCCTGGACGGGCCGTCCGAGCGGAACATGGTGCGCCGGGGCCTGCGGCGGATCTGGACCCGGTGCCTCTACCGGTGGGACCCGGCCGACCCGGAGGCCGGCGGCGAGGGCGCCATCGCCTGAGCGCATGCGCTACGATGCGGAGCCAGGTGAGGGCCCCAGTTCTGCATGGTTAGCGATGTCCTGGTCCTGAACGCGGATTACGAGCCGCTCAACGTCTGCGATGTGCGGCGCGCGTTCCGGCTGCTCTTCGGGGCGAAGGCGGAAGTCCTCGAGTACGACCACATGGAGATCCGCACGCCCCGGGCGACCTTCCGGGCGCCGAGCGTGATCCGCCTCCAGCACCGGATCCGGCGCCCCCGGCCGCGCATCAAGCTCTCCCGGCGGGAGATCCTGGCCCGGGACGGCCACACCTGCCAGTACTGCGGCCATCACGGCAGTGACCTGACCGTCGATCATGTCGTCCCCCGCCACCGGGGCGGGCAGCACACGTGGGAGAACCTGGTCACGGCCTGCCGCACGTGCAACCACCACAAGGGAGGACGGCTCCCCGACGAGGCCCACATGCGCCTCGTGCGCACGCCGGCGGAGCCACGAAGCGACGTGTACTCGCTGTTCACACCGTACCTGGCGGATCCGCGCAACCAGGGGTGGCGCTCCTACCTCTTCCTGGGCCACGACTGAGGGGCGTCCGATGCCCGCCCCCGCCGGAGCCTTCGCGGCCCGCGTCCCGGCACACGTGCGCGACCTGCTGGAGCGACTCTGGGCCGGCGGGCACGCGGCGTACGTGGTCGGTGGGTCGCTGCGGGACGCGCTCCTCGGCCTGGAGGCGAGCGACTGGGACGTGGCCACCGACGCACGGCCCGACCGCATCCGGGCGCTGTTCCCGGGCAGTCACTACGAGAACCGCTACGGCACCGTGCTGGTTCCGGCCGAGGGTGGACACGTGATGGAGGTGACCACCTTCCGCCGCGACCACCGCTACGCGGACCACCGCCGCCCGGACGACGTGACCTTCGGCGACGATCTCGACGAGGACCTGCAGCGCCGCGACTTCACGGTCAACGCCCTTGCCTGGGGGATGCGGGCACTCGCGGCGCCGGAGGCCGCGGGATCCTCCCTGCCGGCGCGGGAGCCCGCGCTGGTGGACACCTGCGGGGGCATGGCGGACCTGCGGGACGGCGTCCTGCGCGCCGTGGGGGATCCCCTTCAGCGGTTCGACGAGGACGCGCTGCGACTTGTGCGCGCGGCCCGGCTCGCCGCCCAGCTGGGCTTCCGGATCGAGCCCGCGACCGAGGCCGGCATGCGCGCGTGCGCGCCGCTCGTCCGGCACGTGTCGCACGAGCGGATCGGGCTGGAGCTGCGCAAGCTGCTGCGGGCCCCCGATCCCGTGCGCGGGCTGCGCATCCTCGCCGACACGGGCATCCTCGAGGTCGCGATCCCGGAGCTGGCCGAGCAGCGCGGCCTTCCCCAGAACAAGGCCCCCGGCATGGATTGCTGGGAGCACACGCTCGCCACGGTGGGGGCGGCCCGGCGGCTGCGGGAAGGCGACGACGTGCTGCTGCTCGCGGCACTGCTCCACGACACCGGCAAGCCGCGCACCATGAACGGCGGCCACTTCCTCGGCCACGAGTTCGTCGGTGCCGAGATCGCCGACCGCATCCTCCGCCGCATGGCGTTCCCCGGTGACGAGAGCGCCCGCGTCCTGCACCTGGTCCGGCACCACATGTTCAACTACGAGCCCTCCTGGAGCGACGCCGCGGTGCGGCGGCTGGTCCAGCGGGTGGGCGCCGACGCCATCGACGATCTCCTCGCGCTGCGGGAGGCCGACAACCTCGGGAGCGGCCAGCAGGCGGACGAGGGCCACCTGGTCGAGCTGCGACGACGGATCGCGGAGCAGCAGGGTCGCGGCTTCCCGCTCTCGGTGGCGGACCTGGCCGTGGACGGCAACGATCTGCAGCGGGAGCTCGGGCTGGCCCCCGGTCCGATCATCGGGAAACTGCTCGAGCGGCTGCTCGACTCCGCGATCGCGGACCCCGCGCGGAACACCTACCGCCAGTCGATCTCGGACGCGCGCGCATGGGCAGCCGACCTGGCCGAGCGTGCCGGCGAGCCGGGCGACGCGGGGGGCGCCACGTGATCGAGCGAATGCTCGAGGCCGAGCGCGACATGGCCGTGGGCCTGGTCGACCGGGCCGAGGCGATCTACCGGTCCCTGTCGGAAAGCGATCCGCGCAACGCGTTCGCCGTGGTGGGTCTCGCGCGATGCGCGCTCGAACGCGGCGACGACCTGGGCGCCTATGCGCTGGCGGTGCGCGCGCTGCAGATCGATCCCGAGGACGCGGCGGCGCTGCGGCTCGAGGCGCGCCTGTCGGAGGTGCTGGCGGCGCGGGGCGAGCCCGTCCCGCGGCCGGACGCGGCCGGCGTGGACGCGGCGGTACCGCCGTCGAGCCCGGGACCTGCTCCCGCGGCGGGCGCCGGGAGCACGGCGATCACGGCACCGGGCGCGGGCCCGGCACCTGCTCCGCCGGCATCCCCGCCCACGGCCCGACCCGGGGACACCGACGGCCCACCCGCCACTCCCGCCCCTCGGCCGGGCGCGGGCCGCGGTCTGCTGCGGCGTATGCTCGGGCGCAGATGATCGACCGCCCAGGAGTCCCCCGATGAGAGTGCTCGTCACCGGCGGCGCCGGGTACGTCGGCAGCGTGTCGGTGGAGCGGCTGGTGCAGGCGGGACACCACGTCGTGGTCCTCGACTCGCTGGTCACGGGGCATGCCGCCGCCGTGGCGGAGGGAGCGCGACTCGTCACCGACAGCCTGCGGGAGCGCGAGGCGGTCGAGCGCCTGCTGCGCGACGAGCGCATCGATGCGGTCCTGCACTGCGCCGCCCGCTCGCTGGTGGGGCAGTCCGTCGCCGAACCGGCCCTCTACTACGCGGAGAACGTGGCCGGCGGCGTGGGACTGCTGGACGCGATGCTCGCGGCGGGCGTGCGACGGATCGTCTTCTCCTCGACGGCCGCGGTCTACGGCGCCCCGGACCGGGTGCCGATCCCGGAGGCTGCGCCCCTCGATCCGATCAACCCGTACGGCGAGACCAAGCGGGCATTCGAGGGAGCCCTGCGCTGGTACGGGGCCGCCTACGGGCTGCGGTCGGTGGCGCTGCGCTACTTCAACGTGGCCGGCGCGTCGGCGCTGAACGGCGAGCAGCACGAGCCGGAGACGCACCTGATCCCGAACGTCCTGGCTGCGGCGCTCGGACGCCGCAGTCTCACGGTGTTCGGCACCGACTACCCGACCCCGGACGGGACGTGCATCCGCGACTACATCCACGTCGAGGATCTGGCGGATGCGCACCTCGCCGCGCTGGAGCTGACCGGCCGGGTCGACGCCGCCGGCGGGCTCACCGCGTGCAACCTCGGGTCGGGGTCCGGGTTCAGCGTCCTCGAGGTGATCAGGGCGGCCGAGGCCGTCGTCGGGCGGGCGATCCCCTGCGCGGTCGGCCCCCGGCGTCCCGGCGATCCGCCGGCGCTGGTAGCGTCCAACGAGCGCGCCCGAGACCTCCTGGGCTGGACCCCGCGCCGGGGCACGCTGCCGGAGATGATCGGCTCCGCGTGGCGCTGGCTCGAGGCACACCCGGAGGGATACGCCGGCTGATCCTCGCCGCGGGCTAGCCCTCGGCGGCTGCCTCCACCGGCACGAGCGGGGCGACCTGCCGCGGCCGGTCGGGCACGCCCCGCAGGACCAGGAAGCCGGCCACCATCAGCGCCAGCTGGGCGATCACCGCGAATCGGTAGGCGTCCCGGCCGATCGACGGCTCCAGCAGGAAGAGCGTGATGCCCCAGATCACCGGGCCGGTCACGGCGCTGAACTTGCCGGCCAGCCCGTACAGGCCGAAGAACTCGCCGACCATCTCGGGCGGGGAGAGCCGCAGCATGAAGACACGATCGCTCACCCACGTCCCGCCCAGGGCCGCACCCGCCAGCGCCCCCACCAGCAGGAAGAGCGTCCGGTCGAGCGTCAGCGCGGCGAGCACCAGCGAGATGCACCAGATCGCCAGCACGGTGCTCAGCGTCCGCTTGGGCCCGATCCGATCGACCACGAAGCCCCAGACGAAGCTCATCACGATGGCCACCACCGTCACCAGGATCAGGACGGTCTGCGCATCCGCGTCGGAATAGCCGACCGCGGCGGTCGCGAAGACGGCCATGAACTGGATCACCGTGTTGATCGGGTCGGTGTAGAGGAGCCGGGCGACCAGGAAGCGGAGCAGGCCGGGAAACTCGGAGGCGTGGCGCGCGGTGCGCGCGATCTGCGCCCACGATCCGCGCAGGTCGACCTGGGTCAGCGCGTGTGCGGTCCGGCCGCGGCGCTCCCGGATCACCATGAAGATCGGCAGGGCGAGCAGCCCGAACAGGACGGCGGTCACGACGAAGCTCAGCACGGTGGGCTTGCCGTCCTGGAAGGTCAGGAAGCGGACCGCGAGGCCGCCCACGATCGTCCCGACGTAGCCGAGGCCGACCCCGATCCCGCTGACGCGTCCCCGGGTCTCCGGCGTGCTGACCTCCGGGAGCATCGAGTCGTAGTAGATGAGCGCCGCCTGGTAGCCGAAGTTCGCGATCGCCAGGATCGCCAGGCCCCACCAGAAGTAGAGGCCGAGCACCCCGAACCCCGTCGCGTCGCCGACGATCCCGGCCAGGGCGGTCGGCACGATGCAGAGCGCGGTGAAGAAGAGGAGGAACGGCTTGCGCACGCCGGCCCGGTCCGAGACGGCACCCATGACGGGCGAGACGAGCGCATTGAGCAGCATCGACGCGCCGACGGCGAGGCCCCAGACGAGGTTCGCCTCGCCCTGGCTCCGCCCGAGACGCGCGTAGATGGCGAGCACCCACAGGGGCGCCAGGTAGCTGATGATGTTGAAGCTGAAGATGGTGTTGGCGAGGTCGTAGAGCGCCCAGGACGAGACCCCGAGCCGCGAGCGATTGCGCGCCGCGTCGGCTGGAGCAAGGGTGCCGAGCCCGGCCAGGGCGGCGGACTCGGTCCCGGCGGCTGCGTCGCTCACCATCCGCGCGATCATACAGGGCGGGGGTAGCATGCTGAGGTGGCCAACGTCGTCGAGATACCGACCGACCCGCTCGACTGGCGGCCGCAGCACGCCCGGCCGAGCCGCAACCCGCGTTCGGTCGCCGACCCGGTGATCGAGCCGCTCTGGCACGGGACGCGTGTGCTCGTGCACGTGGACGCCTCACGGCGCGCCGCGGACGGCGGGCCGTGGTGCGCCGTCCTGGACGACGAGGGAGAGGACGTCGCCGATCTCGAACCGGAGGTGACCGCCGCCCTGCGGACCGCGATCCTGGCCGGCGACGCGGTCGTGGACGGCTACCTGACCGACCAGGCGACCCGCCCCGGCGAGAACATCGCCCTGGTCGCGGTCGGCCGGCGCAGCGGCAACATCGTGATGGGGCACCGGGTGGACCCAGACGTCTCCCCGCCCCTCGACGACGGGTCGCCTCGCCCCGTGGCGTTCGTTGCCGTCGACCTGCTGCGCGTCGACGGGCAGGACCTCTTCGACGTGCCGCTCCTCGAGCGCAAGCGGATCCTCGACTCGCTGGTGACGGTGGGCGAACTGGTGCGCCTCTCGCCGTACACGCGACCTCCGGTGGAGGGGTGGATGCGCACGTGGCGCGCCACGGGGTTCGAGGGCGTGATGCTCAAGGCGGCCAACAGCCGCTACCGACCCGGAGCCGAGACCGACGACTGGACCATTGCGCTCTCGAGCCACTCACGCCGCTGAGGCATCGTCGGGTCGCGCCGCTCACGCGGCCCCGGACGGCCGGCGCGCGTGGACCGGTGACTCCGTACCGGAGCGGACGGCCGTGAACCTGAGGTGTTGCCCGTGACCGATCCCGCCCCGTCCACGACCGTCCCCGGCGACCTGCCCATCTCGGTGCGGCGCGCACGGCCCGGCGACACGCATGCCGTCCTCGACTTCGCGCGCACGACCTGGGATGGCTGGGACTACATCCCCTCCGTGTGGCAGGAGTGGCTGGAGGCGCCGGACGGCGTCGTGCTCGTCGCGACGCCTCGCGCGCAGCGCGAGATCGATCGCTTCGGCCGGCCCCTGCAGCCGGACCGCCCGATCGCCATCGCCCGCGTGGCGATGCTCTCGCCGGACGAGGCGTGGCTGGAGGGGCTGCGCGTGGACCCGGGCGTGCGCAACCGGGGCGTCGCGCGCCTCTTCCACGGCGCGTGCCTCGCCTGGGCCCGCGCCCAGGGTGCCACGAGCGTGCGGTACGCCACCGGCGAGGACAACGAGGGATCCCACCGCCTGGGCCTCCATCACGGGTTCCGCCTGCTGCGACCCTGGCGCAGCTACCAGCCGCCGCACCCGCGGGTCGATGAGGCGGAGGAGGCGGAGACCGCGGCGTCTGCGACCCTGGTGGGCGAGGACGAGTTCGCCGACCTCGCGGACGAGGCGACGGGGGAGGTGCCGGCGGACGTGGCCGAGCAGGCGATGGCCGCCGCAGCGCCGGATGAGGAGGAGCGTACGGCGGAGGCTCCGGCAGGCGAACCGGGTGTGGAGCGCGCACGCGAGGAACTCGAGGAGATCGAGGAACGCGAGGAGGACCGGGAGGAGCTGGCGGCCGTCGCGGGCGAGCCGTGGGCTGCCGCCGGGCCGCCCTCCCCTGCGCTCTCGGGCGCGACGGCCACGCTGGAGCAGGCCGCCCTGGAGAAGGCGCAACGACGGCTGCGGCGCGCGGGCCTGCTCCTGGATCCCGGGTCGGCGCCGGACCTCCGCCGGCGCTGGTGGGAGCGCGTGCGCGACGACCCGACGTTTGCCATGGGCGACCGGCTCTACGAGTTCCGCAGCTGGGCGTTCCAGGAGCTGACCGAGGCGCGCTTCGCGGCCCACGTGCGGGCCGGTGAGGTGCTCGTCATGGAGGAGGGATCGGGGCGACGCCACCGCCGCTGGGCACTCGCGGTCCTGCCGCTCGGGGAGGCACTGTCGGCCGACCAGCGGCCGTGGGCCGCCCTCGTGGCGGGTGACGGTGCCGCGGTGCTGGATCTCGCGGTCGCCACCGGCCGCGCGCTGGCTCGCCCGCTGCGCCTGCGCATCCCGGACGGCGCACCGCTCGTGACCGGGCACGAGGATGCCTTCATCGCCGCCGGGTTCCCGCCGGCGCGCGAGACGCTCCACCTGCTGGCCCGCCCGCTTCCGTCGGACGCGGCGGTCGACCTGGGAGACCCGGGCATGGTGGTCTTCGCGGAGCCTCCCCGCCGTGTGACGGTGCCGCCCGGCGCGTGAGCGTGCTGCTCGCGGAGTGAGCGCCGGCGCGTCCCGGCGCCCGGCGCATGACAGAGCCGGCCCGGCTCGGCCGCGGCGCCACCCGCGCCCGTGCTCCGGGCGGTGTCCCGGTGCGTCCCGGCGCCCGGCGATGACCCCGGATCTGCTCCCGCCGGCCCGGGGTGACTGGCTGGGCTACAGTTGTGCGGATGCCGTCGTCACTGCCGCCCGCCCTCCGCGACGCCGTCGACCGCGTCGGCCGCGCCGACATCATGGTCGGCATCCCGAGCTTCCGGAACGCCGCGACGATCGGCCACGTGGCGCGCGCGGCACAGGCCGGGCTGGTCCAGTACTTCCCGGACCTGCGCCCGGTGCTGGTCAATGCCGATGCCGGCTCGCCCGACGGGACCCAGCGCGTCGTGGTGGAGACGGAGCCGCCCGATTACGTGGAGCGG
>JAJYDP010000156.1 GCA_021777365.1 Chloroflexota bacterium
GTCCGACGCGCGCTCGCCATGTGGCCGCGCCTGGACCGCCGGGCTCTGGCCCGCTGCGCCGGCGACCCGGATGCACTCGCCGCGCACGTCGCGCGGCGCACGAAGCTGCCGCCGGAGACGATCCGGGCGATCCTCGACCCACCCGTCGGCGACCTGGACGGCGAACTCTGGTTCGGGTGAGCGTGGGGGAGTAGCGCCGCCTTCGGTTGTCCCGGGCCGCCGGCACGGCTCGCCCGCGGCGTGCGGGCCTACCGCGGCTGCCACAATGCCCGGCATGGAGATCCGGCCCCTCGAGCTTGCGGAGCTGCGGCGCGCGCAGGAGATCGACGTCACCGAGGACGGCACGACGGTGCTGGTGCAGGCGGGCCGGCAGATCACGGCGCGACCCGAGACCTGGAGCCGCCCGCCTCGCTCGGCGGAGGGCTGGGGCGGGTTCGAGGGGCGCTGGCGGGCCTTCCTCCCGGACCATGGTGCGGCGCTCAGTGCGTGGGAGGCGGATCGGCTGATCGGCATCGCGACGCTGCGTCGCGGAGTACGGCCGGGTACCGACCAGCTGGAGGCGCTGTTCGTCGATCGCGCCCATCGCCGGCGGGGCGTCGCCTCCGCGCTCGTGGCGGGCATCGAGCGCCTGGCACGCGAGGGCGGGGCACGCCGGCTGTACGTGTCGGCCACCCCGTCGGAGTCGGCCGTGGGCTGCTACCTGAGCCGCGGCTTCCAGCCGACCGACGAACCGATCCCCGAGCTGTTCGAGCTGGAGCCCGAGGACATCCACCTCACCCTCGAACTGTGAGCCGGCGGGAGCTGCGCAGCGCGTGTCCTCGAGGAACGCTGGAGGAACGCGGACCTTCGACACTGACGTCGTACGCGGGGGGCGTTGACGCGCGGCCAGGTTCCAGGCCGCCACGACCGCGCCGAGCCACTGGCGAGACCGACCCGCGCGGAGGGGGGAAATGGCCATGGCCCATGTGTTCGTCAGTGGGCACTCGCCGCTGCCTGCGCAGAGGCACTGGAACATCGCGACCGACCTCAAGCGCCTGCCGCAGTGGCATACCGGCGTGGTCGAGACCAGGGACGTCATCGCCACGCCGGGGCAACTGGGCACGACGGCGACGCTGATGCTGAAGGGTCCCGACCGCGTGCACGAGGTGCACGTGGAGGTGGTGGAAAGCGACGAGCCGCACCTCTGGAAGAACGTCGGCCACGAGGTCGGCGGCGGCATGTCGTACACCTCCATCTCGCGCTACACCCCGACACCCGATGGCGGCTGCGACTGGGAGTGGGAGCAGGAGATCGACCCGCCGAAGGGGCTCATCGGCGCCTTCGCCGACCGGCTCTTCCTGCAGCGCTACATCGAACGCCAGATGCAGCAGTCGGCTGAGAACCTCGGTGCGCTCACGGAGGCTGAAGCTCTCCAGCCCGCGTAGCCGGCAGCTCCAGGTCGATTCCCGGGAGGGGGCCAGCCGGGACGCTGGCCCACTCATCGCGAGGGGCGCCCGGCGGTCACGACGATCGCCGGGCGCTTCCGCCAGTGTTGCTCCGCGGCACCGGTATTTGTGGACAAGCCGCTTGCAACAGCCAGCGGGGTTGGCGATCATGCGCGCCACGCGAGGAGGCGTGGGGCCTCAAGGCCTCTCCTGCGCGGCGTCCCCACACCGTCGCCTCGACCGTCGCGCAGTGCCAGTGGCGAGACCGGCCTCGACGGTCAAGGGGGGCGCGCCATGTGCACGGTTCGATTGGTGCGAGTGGGGTTGTTGACCGCGCTGCTCGCCGCGGCAAGCCTCGGGGTGGCAGCCCCGGGGGTGGCGGCCTATTGTCGCTGCGAGTCCGCGCGGGCCGCGAGGCGGCCTTCCTCGATCAGCCCGACCAGGTGACCGCGTGGGCGAAGACCCTCCCCGGTCTGTGCTACGTGCGCGTCGCGCGCCGCGTCGAGCCCGACGGGTGGCAGGTCGTCCTCTTCGTCACCGAGTGGCAGGATGCCGCGAGCCTGTACGCCTGGAATGCGCAACCCGACACGGTCGGCCGTGGACCCCTCAACAACGGCAACGACCCACACTGGGAGGACGCCCACGTGACCCTCTGGGAGGTCATGGACGCGCCCCTCCGCCAGGCCATGGAGCGCTGGGAGGCATCGCTCGCCACGCCGCAGGCAGAGCCCGTCACGCCGGATGCCCGGACGTGACCGGAGCGTCGCTGCTGGCTGACTCGGCCTAAGGCGGCATCCGGCCTGACCCGCGGAACGCACGGGGAACGCCGACGCTCGACACTGCACGCCGCAACGCGGGGGCGATGATGCGCGGCCTGTGCTCTGGCCGCCGAGACCGCGCCGAGCCACTGGCGAGACCGACCCGCGACGGCGTTTGTGGAGGTGTGGAATGGCCATCCGACGCCTGGTCGGGGCCTTCGCCGCGGCGGCGTTCGTCGCATCGCTGTCTGCCTCATCGGTGTCGGCGGCGGCCTCACCGCAGGCCGTGCTGCAGGCCTCGTTCAACAGCTACTTCACCGGCGGCAGTGGGGCCTCCTACGCGACGTGGGTGCGCGGGGCCCAGGGCTGGTACCACGCGGCGAGCGTCGGCATCGACCGCGAAGGCTCGCTCGGAGGAGGCGCCGCTCGGATCGGGTTCTACGGCACGGCCGAGCAGCCCCAGACGCACTGCTCGAGCGACCTGTTCGGGATCTGGGTGATCTGGTGGGACAACGTGCTGGGGAAGCCGGGCTTCGCCGGCAGCACCTACGCGATGTCCTTCGGACCGGCCGGCGGGCTGTTGACCCCGCTCGCCATCCAGCAGACCCCGGTCAAGCACGCGGTCGACCAGCAGGGCGTCTGGTGGGGTGGCGTCCCGACCTGGTGGGAGTCGGTCGGCGTGCCGGTGTATGGCCGGCTCGCCCCCGGCGAGTACTGGTTCCGCGTGCAGGACAGCTTCCCTGCGTACGACTACAGCGAGGACGTCACCTTCGTCGTCGTGATCGAGGACTGCTAGAGGCGTTCGGACCCGGCTGGTCGCTCCTTCTGCCGGCCGGGTCCTCTTTCCCTTGCCGTCCGCTCAGTGGTAAGGAATGCGGCTTCCCGGTCACCAACCAGACCACGCCGTGCGGTCCCTACCACATCATTGTCACCGACGGTGCCTCGATCGGGCAGCCGGACACGTTCTGCGGCAACCCGATCACGCAGCCGAGCGACTGGAACCTCTGCACCTACAAGTTCGACGTCTACGACGGCGACATCGCGGTCTACCCGACAGGGGGCAGAACTCGCAGTAGGCGCCTGACCAAGTCGATTCGAGCGGGGATCCCGCGAGCCGCGATACCTCCTGCGGGATCCGGCCGTCGTACAGTCGAACCCGCGACTGGGGAGGACGTGCGATGCGCAGCGTGACCTGTTCGATGGGCATCTCGCTCGACGGCTACATCGCCGGTCCGGACGGCGACTTCGGCTGGACGGCCCCCGGCGAGGAGGACGTCTTTCGTTTGGCCACGGACGAGGTGCGACACGCCGGCGTCCACCTGCTGGGACGAAGACTGTACGAGACGATGCTGTACTGGGAGACGGCCGACCGGGACCCGTCGCTCGCCGACTCGCGGCTCGAGTTCGCCGCGATCTGGAAGGCGCTCCCGAAGGTGGTGTTCTCGACCACGCTGTCGGCGGTGCAGGGCAATGCCCGCCTGGCCTCCGGCGGCCTGGCGGAGGAGATCGAGCGGCTGCGCGCCGAGCCGGGCGACGGCGACATCGCGATCGGCGGCGCGACGCTGGCCGCCGAGGCGGCCGCGCTGGGCCTGATCGACGAGTACCGGGTCAGGGTCTACCCGGTCCTGGTCGGCGGCGGCACCCCCTTCTTTCCCCGCGACGAGCGCCGGGTGGATCTCGAGCTCGTCGAGACCCGCACGTTCGGCTCGCGGGTCGTCTACCTCCGCTACCGGGTGGTGAGGTAGAACGTGGCCTGACGTCGGGTGTCCGCCGCGAACGCCGACCCGAGGCAGGACCACAGCTCCCGGGCGACACCCCGCACGGTCGGGAGGTGCGTCACCGGAACCTCGGCGCCGCAGATCCCGGAAGCCTGGCCCGATGCCCCCGCAGGTGCGCCTCGCCATCGGTGCCATCAAGGCCGCCATCAGCGGCGCGGCGCTTCCTGGTGGCGTCTACCGACGGGCAGCGCTGCTCCAGGCGGCGGCGGTGACCCTCTCCTTCGGCGACTGGGAGATGGCCCTCGCGTGTCGGCAGGCGGATGACAGCCGATCGGGCACGCATCGGGCGTGACGATCGTCGCCGATGGCGATCTTCCTCACCGGTGAGAGAATCAAGGGGCACACGCGGGTGGTGTTGACGCGCGGCCCGTGCTCAGGCCGCCTCGGCCGCGCCGAGCCACTGGCGAGACCGACCCGCGCAGCGCGCTCGGGGTGCGTGTCGTGGTCCGACATGCCGCGGAGGGTCGTCTCCATCTCCTGCCGACGAGCGAGGCCGGTCGCTGGTCCCTGCGGCTGCTGGGCCTCTCGCTTGCCGGTTTCACGGTCTTCTACGTCCTGGTGGGTGCCGGCGAGCGGGGAGACAACCCCCTCCTCGTGGCGTCGATCATGGTTGCGCTCCCGGGGGCGCTTGCTGCGGGCGTCGCCGGCATCGTCGCTGCGCTGCGGCGTCACGAGCGCGGGCTCGTCGTCGGCGCTCCGATCCTCTTCGGCCTGTTCTGGAGCTGCATGCTCGTTGGCGAGTTCACGAACCCGCACTGACGAGAGGAGTCCGAACGATGGTGGATCGCCCACGGGTCGGCGCCCGGCACCAGCCAGCGGAGCCCTGGCCGATCCGTCTGATTCGCGAGCACGCGTGGTTCCGACTCGTCGCGTTCATCGGGGGCCTCGTGCCGGCGCGCCTGATCCTGGCCCTGTGGGATCGCGGACGCCGCGCCGGGCGCGGTCGCACGTCCCCGCGGCGACGGATCCCCACGAAACTCGTGAGGCACCGCGTACGGCGCCTCCTGTGACACCGAGAACCTGGAGCGTCGACTCTGGCTTCATCGCGATCCGCCCGACGAGCGGTCAGAACTCGCAGCAGCCACCGGGCCCAACAGCACGAAACCGAGGATCACGGGCCGGGGACATCCCCGACACTCGCCCCAACCTCCGTCGCCACCTGCCGCCCGTGCTGTGATGCTTCCGCAACATCACCGGGCCTACCATCGGGCTCACGATGATCCTGCGGCTGCTGACGCTCCGGGTCCGCGCGGGCCGCGAGGCGGCCTTCGTCGAGCAGGCCGACCAGGTGACGGAGTGGGCGAAGACCATCCCGGGCCTGCGCTACGTGCGGGTCGCGCGCCGCGTCGAGCCCGACGGATCGCAGGTCGTCCTCTTTGTCATGGAGTGGCAGGACGCCGAGAGCCTGTACGCGTGGAATGCTCGCCCCGAGACGGTCGGCCAGGGCCCCCTCAACGATGGCAACGACCCGCACTGGGACGATGCCCACGTGACGCTCTGGGAGGTCGTGGACGCGCCTCTGCGTCAGGCCATGGAGCGCTGGGAGGCATCGCTTGTCCCGCCGGACGTCCAGCGCGCATCGCCGGATGCCCGGACCTGACCGGAGCGTCGCTGCTGGCTGACTCCGCCTAGCGCGCCATCCGGCCTGACCTGCGGAACGCGCGGGGAACGCTGACTCGCGACACTGACCTGCACACGCGGGAGGCATTGACGCGGGGTCCGCGCCCAGGCCGCCTGGACCGCGCCGAGCCACTGGCGAGACCGACCCGCGGGGCACGTCACAG
The DNA here is from genome assembly GCA_021777365.1 of Chloroflexota bacterium. Next base: position 5,745 of record JAJYDP010000156.1, read on the forward strand.
GGAGGTTGGCACACGGGTGTCCCGGCGGCTCAGCCTTCGTGGCGCGGGCGATCGGTCCAGTACAGGCAGGTGCGCCTGCCGTTCTTCGCCCACAGGATCTCCCGCATCCGGCGGTGGACCTTCCGCGCCACCGCCCGGGAGGGGGCGTTCTCCGGGGCCACGAGCGAGCAGACGATGTCGTGACTCGTGTGCGCGAACACCCAGTCCACGCAGGCTTGCGCCGCTTCGGTGGCGTAGCCGCGCCCCTGCTCCGCGGCGACGATGTGGTAGCCGACTTCCGGGATCAGCCTGTCCTCGACGGGCTGCAGCATCGGTCCGCAATCGCCGAGGAACCGCCCGTCCGACCGCCGGATGACGGCCCACAGCCCGAACCCGTTCGCCGCGTAGCTCGCGCGGGCCCATGCGATCCACTTCGCCACGCGTTCGCGATCGAACGGCGCGGGATAGTGGCGCATCGCCACCGGGTCACCCAGGATCTCGATCAGCGCGTCGATGTCGTCGGGCTCGAGCTCCCGCAGCCTCAGCCGCCCGGTTTCGAGCACGGTGGTCATCGGCGCAGCATACGGTGCCTCGCCCGGTGACCTGCTCGCCGGGGTGTGGTCCGGCGCCCGGTCCCGTGCTATACGTCGCGCAGGATGGCCACCCAGGCGAACGCGGCGCCGTCGTCCCGCCCACCCACGTTCCCCGCCGTCACGAACCGGCGGGTGGTGCTGGGCGCCGCTCTCTGGACGCTTTCGGTCCTCTTCTTCATCGACCAGGCGATCGCGATCGCGGCCTCCCGACGGCCGTACAGCCTCGCGACCAACCTCATCAGCGATCTCGGCAACACCACCTGCGGACCCGCGATCTGCTCGCCGCTGCACACGTTCGTGAACGCCACGTTCGTGGTGGTGGGGCTGTGCCACGCCCTCGGCGCCCTGGCCAGCCACCGGGCGTGGCCACGCGTGCGGTCGGGACGCCTCGGCGTCGAGCTGCTCGCGATCGCCGGGGCGGGGCTGATCGTGGCCGGCCTGTCGCCGGAGAACGTCGATCCTGCCGCCCACGCCAGGGGCGCGCTCGTCGGACTGGTCGCCCTGAACCTGGCCATGCTGGCGCTCGGCTGGTCGATCCTCGCCGTGAAGCCGCGACTCGGGCGCCTGGCACAGGGTGCGGGCGTCGTGGGCCTCGTCGGCACCGGCTACTTCCTCGCCGGCTCGGGGGCGCCGGGCATCGCCGAGCGGATCGCCGACTACCCGAGTGCGGCGATGGTCGTGGTGCTCGGCGCGACCCTGCTCGTCTCGATCGTCTCGCAGGCACGCCCGGCCGTCGCGCCGGGCTGAGCGGCCGTGCCGGGCACTCCTGGGACGCGGGCACCGGCCAGCCTCATGCATGTCGGCGGGCGAATCCAGGAGATCGCGAGCTAACCTCGTGGCGCCATGACCCGATCCGGCGTCCTGCGGCCCGTGCTCCTCCTGGCCATCACCCTGGCGGCGCTGATCGTCGCCTCGTTGGCGGGCCTCGTCGCCCTGACGCTCACTGCGCCCGTGACGAGCGTGCCGGTGCCGTCCTCGTGCACCGGCGCGGCGTCCCGACTGCCGACCGACCGGTCGGTCCCGGTGCCGGGTGTGGGGATGGGCACACTGCTCGCCAGCGACGGCACGACCTCGGTCGTCGTGGTGCCCGACCAGGGTCGCAGCCCCCGGGGTGGCACGGCCTACCTCCTCGGGACGACCGACCGGGTGGTGCGCGGCCTCCGCCTCACCAGCGACGCGGTGGTGGCGGCCGTGGACGACGGGATCGTGGTCCTCTTCGACGACAAGATCGGGTACCTGTTCCGCGGCTCCGACGGCCGGCAGCTTCGGTACCTCTTCGAGTCGGACAACTACCGCGGGCTCTACGCCTCGGGCGCCACGCGGTACCTCCGGCTCACCGCCGCCATCACCGCCGTCGGCCTCGAGGGGAGCCTCGCCTGGCGGCGCGACGTGGCGTTCGCCGGCATCGCCGACGGCTGCTTCTTCCCGGCGCCGACGCGCTGAGCGGCTCGCCGCCGCCCGGTGTAAGAAGTAATTGACATAGTGCCGCATTTATCTTACAATCGCGGCCGGATAGGATCGGGAGGCTCCGTCATGGCCGTCATTGCCTGGATCATCGTTGCCCTTGGCCTCGTCGCAGGCGCCGTGGCCCTGGCCGCGCGCCACGCCGCCAGCATCGCTCCGGCCCGGGTCGTGCCGCCCGGTGAGAAGGTGCCGGTGACGTCGACGCAGCGGCTCGTCGGGTGGTCGCTGGCGCTCGGGCTGATCCCCGCAGTGGCCGCGGGCGCCCTCGTCGCCTGGTTCGGTCCGGACGTGTACTGGGACGACGACGCGGTCCGCCTGACCGTGACGGGCCTCGTGCTCGCGAGCATGTTCATCCTCGTGGCACCGCAGGCACTCGCGAGCCTCTGGGCTGCGCACGACGACCGGCGGATCGACGAGCGCGATCGCGGCATCCTCGCGCAGGCGCCCACCAGCCAGGCCGCCGCGATGCTCGTCGTGCTCGCCATCTGGGTCGTGGCGCTCACGGAGAGCTTCCGGGGCGAGGCCGGCATCCCGCGGGTGTACATGTACCTCGCCTTCTGGTCATACCTCCTGGTCAGCCTGCTGGCCTGGAACGTGGGTGCCCTTCTGGGATACCGGAGGACCTGATCCGGTGGCCAAGGCGGAGATCAGGAACCAGATCCGGCGGCTGCGCTTCGAGGCCAACGAGATGACGCAGCAGGCGCTCGCCGACAGCGTCGGCTGCACGCGCCAGACGATCATCGTGCTCGAGCAGGGTCGCTACGTCCCCTCGCTCGCGCTGGCCATGCGGATCGCGCGCACCTTCGGTCGCACCGTGGAGGAGGTGTTCGAGCTCGTCGACGACGCGTGATCGACTGGCAGACTTGTGGCCATGACTGCCCGGCGGTGGATCCTGCACGTCGATCTCGACCAGTTCCTGGCCGCGGTCGAGGTTCTCCGCCGCCCCGAGCTGCGCGGCCGGCCCGTGGTCGTGGGCGGCTCGGGCGACCCGACCCTGCGACGCGTGGTCGTCTCCACCGCCTCGTACGAGGCCCGCGCCTTCGGGATCCACTCCGGCATGCCCCTGCGCGAGGCCGCCCGGCGCTGTCCCGACGCGATCTTCCTGCCGCTCGACCTGCCCGCCTACACGGCCGCGTCGAGGAGGGTGATGGAGACGATGCGCCGCTTCCGGGTCGACGTTGAGGTGATCGGCTGGGACGAGGCCTTCCTGGCGACCTCCACGGACGATCCCGAACGGCTGGCGGGCGCGATCCGGGAGGCGGTGCGCGCTCGGACCGGCCTCGAATGCTCGGTCGGGATCGGGCAGAACAAGCTGCAGGCCAAGCAGGCGACCGGGTTCGCCAAGCCGGCGGGGATCGGCCGGCTCACCGAC